>NZ_JBJDRL010000012.1:0-93896 GCF_044987475.1 Microbacterium sp. ZW CA_36 | reverse complement strand
CCCGCCGCGCCCGCACCGCCCGCAGCCGCATCACCTGCGGTCGCCGCCGCGGCGAGCGTCCCCGCGAGCCTCACCCCGCTCATCGGACGCACCCGCGAACTGGAGCTCATCGAGTCCCAGCTGCGCGTGGAGCGCCTCGTCACCCTCATCGGACCCGGCGGCGCAGGCAAGACCACGCTCGCGTTCGAGACCGCACGCCGCACACCCGGCTCGATCGTCGTGGAGCTCGCCCCTGCCGCCCCCGGCGAAGTGTGGGCCGCCGTCGCCGGAGCCGTCGGCCGCAGCATCCGTGTCGGTGAACTGGTGTCGACGAGCGCCCGCGACCGGGTGGCCGAGGCGCTCGCCGGCAGGTCGGTGCTGGTCGTGCTCGACAACTGCGAGCACGTCTCGGCCGAGGCCGCACGCGTCGCACTCGATCTGCTGGGGAGCGCGCCAGGATCCCGCATCCTCGCGACCAGCCGCGAGCCCCTGGGACTCGCCGGCGAGGCGTTCGTCGATCTCGGCCCGCTCCCGGGCGACGACGCCCGCGAGCTCTTCACCCGGCGCGTGCGGGCAGCGCGAGGCACTCCGCCCAACGGCGACGAAGCGGCCGCGATCGAACGGATCGTCAGCCGCCTCGACGGTCTGCCGCTGGCGCTCGAGCTCGCGGCGGCGAAGTCCCGCACGCTCACGATCGCCGAGATCGACAGCGGCCTCGACGATCGGTTCGCCCTTCTGGCCACGGGTCCACGCGCCCTCGAGGCACGGCACCAGACGCTTCGAGCCCTCATCGACTGGAGCTGGGAGACCCTGACGGATGGCGAACGCACGGCTCTGCGCGCCGCTGCGGTGTTCCCCGACGGCATCGATGCGCGGGATGTGCCGACGATCGCCGCAGCTTTCGGTGTCGACGGCGAATCGTTCGAGACCCTCGTCGACAAGTCTCTGCTGCGGAGATCGGAAGGGCGCCTGCGAATGCTCGAGACCGTGCGCGAGTACGGCATCGACCGGCTGCGCACCGAAGGTCGCGAGGCGGAGTTCCGCGCACGGGAGGCGCGCGCGATGAGCGAGCTCGCCGCTCGTCAGGACGCGCTGCTGCGCGGGCCGCGCGTGCGTGAGGGGCTCGCCTGGTTCGACGCCGACGAGGAGAACCTCAGCGCCGCGCTGCGGACGTGCGCGGAGCAGCCGGGCCTCGAAGACATCGGCATCCGACTCGTGCGCGCGTGCTTCTGGACGTGGATCATGCGCGAGCGCTTCACCGAGCTGCAGTCCGGCATCGGTCAGTTCGGCGAGGCTGCCGCGGCACTCGACTCCGAGCCTGCTGTGGTCGTGCGGGCGATCGCGCTCCTCGGCCTCGCCTTCGCGCCTGACGCCGGGAAGCCGGACTCCGCAGCCGTCCTGGCGGGGGCGGGCGGCGAGGGCGGCGCGCGGGACACCGCCGGCCGGGGCTCACGCCCTCCGGCCGACGACTCGGCCGCCCGCCCGGGCGAGCCGACCCCGAGCGGCCTCGCACGTCTCGAACGTGAGGCTCCGGCCGTCGTCGCGGCCGCCGCCCTGTACCGCAGCGAGCTCTCGGCCGCCGTTCCCCCGCTCCTCTGCGGGCTCCTCGAGGAGGCGCGGCTGTACGTGCCCGGTGCCCCTTGGACGCGCAGCTTCACCATCCGCGACGACGGTCTGGAGGATGCCCCCGCGTGGACGCACGCGTTCCTGAGCATGATGCGCTCGGCGCTCGCGCAGAACACCGGTGACACCCGGACGCTCGGCGCCGAGAGCGACAGGGCGCTGTCGATGTTCCTCGAGCTCGGCGACGTGTGGGGCACCGCGTTCGCGAGTCAGATGCGCTCCGAGTGGCTGCAGCTGGCGGGGCGGCTCGAGGAGGCCCTCGCCGTCGCCGACGCGTCGACCGAGGGGCTCGCCGGGCTCACCTCGACCACCGACCTCGTGCAGCAGCGCTCGCAGAGCATCGGCCTGCTGCTGCGCCTCGGCCGCGTCGACGAGGCCCGTGAGCGACTCACCGGCAGCCGCGAGCTCGCCCGGTCGTTCGAGTCGCCGCGGGCGCTCGCGCAGACCGAGATGGATGCCGCGATGATCGAGATCGCCGTCGGAGACGGCGCCGAGGCGCTTCGCCACCTCGACACGATCGACGCCCAGATGCTGCCGGCCTTCCCCGACCAGCTGACCGCCTGGTCGCAGTCGCGCCGTGCGCAGGCGCTGCTGCTGGAGGGGCGTGCCGACGAGGCGCACGACGCCCTGCGCCAGGCGTATCCCTCCGCGGCGCGGAGCGGCGACCACCCCATCGTCTCGGACGTCGCCGTGTCGATCGCCGGCTGGCTCGCCGTGACGGGGAGGGATGCCGAGGCCCGGCGCGCGCTCGTCGCGGCGGCGCGCCTGCGGGGCGGGGTCGACGCCTCCGATCCGTTCCTCCGCGTCCTGCGCGACAGGCTTCAGAAAGACGCCCTGCTGCCGGGCGCTGCGGCCGGCGCCGAACTCGACTCCGACGGCGCCGACGAGCTCGCCGTGCTGGCGGCGCTCCTGAGCTGACCGACCACCGGGTGCAGGCGTTTCGTCTCGCTCGTTCCTCGCTCGCTCAACAACCGAGAGCCGACCGAGAGTTTCCGGTCGTTGAGCGAGGGAGCGCCAGCGACCGAGACGAAACGCGCTGCACCGAGCGAAGCGCCGGGTGCAGTCCCGACCCGGGCTGCCGACGCACGAAGGAGCCGGGGCAGCTGATGCCACCCCGGCTCCTCGTCGCCGCGAGCGACGGCATCCGATCATGCCTTGCGCATGTACGCGCGCACCGTGAGCGGTGCGAACACGGCCACGATCACGGCGGCCCCGAGCAGAGCGGTGAACACGTCCGTGGTGACGGCGCCCTCGTTGACCAGGCCGCGCACCGCGGTGACCAGGTGCGAGACCGGGTTGATGTCGACGAACCACTGCAGCCAGTCGGGCATGGTGTCGGCGGGCACGAAGGCGTTCGAGAGGAACGTCAGCGGGAACAGGATGAGCATCGAGATGCCCTGCACGCTCGACGCGGTGCGCGCGATGACGCCGAAGAAGGCGAAGATCCAGCTCATCGCCCACGAGCAGGCGATCACGAGCAGGCCGGCCGCGATGACGCCGCCGAGTCCGCCGCCCGGACGGAAGCCCATGATGAAGCCCATCGTGAAGGTGAGCGTCGTGGCGATCGTGTAGCGCAGCGTGTCGGCCAGCAGGGCTCCCGACAGCGGCGCGATGCGCGCGATCGGGAGCGAGCGGAACCGGTCGAACACGCCCTTGTCCATGTCTTCCCGCAGCTGCACGCCGGTGACGACGGAGGTCGTGATCACGGTCTGCACGAGGATGCCCGGGATGATGATGGGCAGGTAGCTCTGCACGTCGCCGGCGATCGCACCGCCGAAGATGTACGTGAACATCAGCGTGAAGATGATCGGCTGCACCGTCACGTCGATGAGCTGCTCGGGCGTGCGGCGGATCTTGAGGATGCCGCGCCACGCCATGGTGAGCGTGTTGCGCGCCGTGAGCCCGAGACCTGCGCGGTTGGAGAGGTGCCGGTCGGCGACCGGCACGATGGGGGTCGCGATGACGGTCATGCGCGCACTCCTTCGATCTCATCGGCCGTCGCGCGTGCGGCCGCGTCGTCATCCGGCACGCCCTTGCCGGTCAGGGTGAGGAAGACCTCGTCGAGCGTCGGCTGCTGGACGCTCAGCTCTTCGAGGTGCAGGCCGGCCTCGCGGAAGGCCACGAGCAGGTCGGCCACGCGGTCGGGGTCGCTCATCGGCACGGTGAGGCGGGCGGCCTCGGGCGAGACGATCGCGGGGACGCCGAGCACGCGCACGATCTCGCGCTGGGCGTCGTCGATGTCGGAGCCGGGGCGCAGCCGCAGCAGCAGCGACGCCTGCCCGACCGACGACTTCAGCTCGAGTGCCGTTCCCTCGGCGACCACCGTGCCGCGGTCGATGACCGCGATGCGGTCGGCGAGCTGATCCGCCTCGTCGAGGTACTGCGTCGTCAGCAGCACCGTCGAGCCGGTCGCGACCAGACGCCGGATGGTGTCCCACATCTGCCCGCGGGTGCGGGGGTCGAGGCCCGTGGTCGGCTCGTCGAGGAAGATCAGCGGCGGCTGGGCGATGAGGGATGCCGCCAGGTCGAGGCGGCGGCGCATGCCGCCGGAGAACTTGGCCAGCGGGCGGGTGGCGGCCTCGGTGAGCGAGAACTCCTCGAGCAGTTCGGTCGCCTTGCGCTTCGCGTCGATGCGCGAGAGCCCGAGGAGCCGCCCGAAGATGACGAGGTTCTCGGTGGCCGAGAGGGTCTCGTCCACCGACGCGAACTGGCCGGTCAGGCCGATGAGCTGGCGCACGATCTGCGGGTCGTGCACGACGTCGTAGCCGAAGATCTCGGCCCGGCCGGCGTCGGGACGCAGCAGCGTCGCCAGCATGCTGATGGTGGTGGTCTTGCCCGCGCCGTTGGGGCCGAGCACACCGTAGACGGTGCCGGCTTCGACGGTCAGGTCGACGCCGTCGACCGCACGGTTGCTGCCGAAGCTCTTCACGAGCCCTTCGGCGCGGACCGCGGGGGTGCGGGATGCGGAACTGGTGATGGTCATGGGATTCGCCTTTCGACGTCACCCAGAGTGCGCCCCGCCCACTGTCATGCCTCTGCCGTGCCCGCCCCCGCGCTGTCAACGCGCTGTCACGGCGCTGTCACGGCGCTCGGCCGGGCGGCCCGCTCGGCCCGCCCGGGCATGCCCGGGGCGGGTCAGCGGAGCACGCGCCCGCTGACGGCGAGCGTGAGCCGCCGCGGCATCAGACCGGCGAGCTTCGCGCTCACCGCATTCGCCCAGCCCGACACCACGCTCGGGCGCCGACCGCGATCGAGCTCGCGCACCGCGAGGCCGACCACCTGCGCCGGCGTCTGGAAGCTTCCCACCGCGGCGTCCTCCGTGCCGACCACGTCGAAGAACTCGGTGCGCGTGGCGCCCGGGCTGACCGCCAGCACGCGCAGCCCGCTCTCGCGGGTCTCGTACGCGAGCGCCTCGGTGAAGCTCAGGACGAAGGCCTTCGTGGCGCCGTACACCGCCATGTTCGGGCACGGCTGGTAGGCGGCCGTGCTCGCGATGTTCACCAGAGCGCCCCGACCGTCGGCGACGAGATCCGGCAGGAGCTCGCGCGTCACCCCGACCAGGTTCGCGACGTTGACCTGCACCATCTCCGCGATGCGGCCGGGATCGGCGTCGGCGAACGCGCCCTTCATGCCGAAGCCGGCGTTGTTGACGAGAGTCTGGACGCGGATGCCGCGCTCGTCGAGCGCGGCGCGGAGGGCGGTAGCGGCATCCGTCCGAGAGAGGTCGAGCGGGATCACCGTCGCCCTGATGCCGTGCGCCGCTTCGAGCCGCTCCGAGAGTTCGCGCAGGCGCTCCTCGCGCCGTGCGACGAGCACGAGATCGGCGCCGCGTGCGGCGAGCTGCTCGGCGAACTCGGTGCCGAGCCCGGCGCTGGCTCCGGTGATGAGGGCGGTCGTGCCGCGGTACGTGATGTCCATGTCGCCAATGTAGACAGTGACAGCATTGTTGTCAATGCCAACATCACGCTAAGGTGGTGACCGTGACGGAGCGTTCGTACCACCACGGCAATCTGCGCGCGGCGCTGTTGGACCGTGCGTGGGACGTCGTCGACGCCGAGGGCGCCGACGCCCTGTCGCTGCGGCAGCTGGCCCGCGACCTGGACGTCAGCCACGGGGCATCCGGCCGGCACTTCCGCGACAAGCAGGCCCTGCTCGACGCCGTCGCGGTGCTGGGGTTCACGCGCCTGAATGCGGCGCTGTCGGATGCGGTCGAGACCGCGGGGCCGTTCGCCGACCGCTTCCGCGCCGCCGGCGACTCCTATGTGGGCTTCGCGGTGCGGCATCCCGCGATCCTCCGCACGATGTACTCGGCCAAGCACCACCCGGCGGTGTCGCCCGAGCTCGTCGACGTGAGCCACGTCGCGATGCCCGCGCTGGTCGCCCTCTTCCGCGCCGCCCAGAACGCCGGCGAGCTGCCGCCCCGCCCGCCCGAGGAGGCCGCGCTCGTCGCGTTCGCCGCGGTGCACGGCGTCGCGACGCTCGCGACCGACGACCTCCTCGACGGCGTGCCATGGGAGGACGCCACCGCCGCGACCATCGCCGCCGTGTGGCGCGGCCTCGCCTCTCCGCCGCTCCGCTGAAGGCCGCGGTCGGCGACGACATCAGGTGATCTCACGAGCGCAGGACGATCCGCTCGGAATCGGCCTGCGCTCACCACATCACCTGTTCCGAACACCCACACCGGAGACGACGGATGCCGCGACCCGGCCAGGTCGCCGCATCCCGGCGGTCGGCGACGACATCAGGTGATCTCACCAGAACAGGACGATTCCGCCAGGATCAGCCTGCGCTCATGACATCACCTGTTCCGGCCACACCCGCCCAGGCGCCGGAGACGACGGATGCCGCGACCCGGCCAGGTCGCGGCATCCGATGTACTGCGGGTCAGGCGCCGGCGAGGCGCTCCGCGAGGTAGGCGTGCAGGCCCTCGAGCGGCACGCGCTCCTGGCCCATCGTGTCGCGGTCGCGCACCGTGACGGCGCGGTCGTCGAGCGAGTCGAAGTCGACCGTCACGCAGAACGGCGTGCCGATCTCGTCCTGGCGACGGTACCGGCGACCGATGGCGCCGGCGTCGTCGAAGTCGATGTTCCACTCGCCGCGGAGCACCTCCGCCACCTCGCGGGCGATCGGCGACAGCTGCTCGTTGCGCGACAGCGGCAGCACCGCGGCCTTGACGGGCGCGATGCGCGGGTCGAGCTTGAGCACCGTGCGGGTGTCGGTGCCGCCCTTCGCGTTCGGCGCCTCCTCCTCGTGGTACGCGTCGACGAGGAACGCCATCATGGCGCGCGTCAGACCGAACGAGGGCTCGATCACGTAGGGGATGTACTTCTCGCCCGACGCCTGGTCGAAGTACGACAGGCTCTGGCCCGATGCCTCGCTGTGGCTGCCGAGGTCGTAGTCGGTGCGGTTGGCGACGCCCATGAGCTCGCCCCACTCCTTGCCGGCGAACCCGAAGCGGTACTCGACGTCGATCGTGCCGTCGGAGTAATGCGCGCGGTCCTCTTCGGGCACATCGAACCGGCGCATGTTGGCCGGGTCGATGCCGAGGTCGACGAACCAGTCCCAGCACGCCTCGACCCAGTGATCGAACCACTCCTGCGCATCGGCGGGCGGCACGAAGAACTCGATCTCCATCTGCTCGAATTCGCGCGTGCGGAAGATGAAGTTGCCCGGTGTGATCTCGTTGCGGAACGCCTTGCCCACCTGGCCGATCCCGAACGGCGGCTTCTTGCGGCTCGCGGTGAGCACGTTCGCGAAGTTCACGAAGATGCCCTGCGCCGTCTCGGGGCGGAGGTAATACAGGCCGCTCTCGTCGTCGACGACGCCGAGGTAGGTCTTCACGAGGCCCGAGAACGCCTTGGGCTCGGTGTACTGGCCCTTGGTGCCGCAGTTCGGGCACGGCACGTCGGCGAGGCCGTTCTCAGCCTTGCGGCCCTTGCGGGCCTCGAAGTCCTCGATGAGGTTGTCGGCGCGGAACCGCTTGTGGCACTGCAGGCACTCGACCAGCGGGTCGGTGAAGGTCGCGACGTGACCGGATGCCTCCCACACGCGCTTGGGCAGGATGATCGACGAGTCGAGGCCGACCATGTCGCCGCGGCCGCGCACGAACGTCTGCCACCACTGGCGGCGGATGTTCTCCTTGAGCTCGGTTCCGAGGGGACCGTAGTCCCACGCCGACCGGGATCCGCCGTAGATCTCACCCGCCTGGAACACGAACCCGCGATGACGGGCGAGGGCGATGACTTTGTCGAGGCGAGACTGCTCGGCCACGGTGGCTCCAATGGTCGGGAGGGGGGATGCACGAAGGTGCGGATGCCACGAATCGCGGCATCCGTCGATTCTAGTCGCCGTGCGGCAGGGGGCCGGTCTCGCCGTCCGCCCGCTCGAACGCGCGATCCCAGTCCTGCAGCTCCTTGCGCCGGCCCATCAGCCCGTCGAGCGAGACCTGGAAGTGCAGGCCGCGGCGGGCGTTGACCTGCTTGATGTTCTCGACCAGCTCGGTCGAGAACGACGAGAGCGCGGTGCGGACTTCGCGGACGCGCTCGGCCGGGTCGTCCCACAGGTCGGGGTGGATGAGGATGTCGAGCAGGTAGTCGCGGTCGAGCGCGCCGGTCAGCTTGCGCAGGGTCTCGCCGTACTCCACCGCCGCGACGGGGCGCTGGCCCTCTTCGCCCTTGCGATCCAGGCGTCCGAACAGCTCCGTCGTGTTCTGGGCGATGAGTCCGACCTGCGCGGCGACCTCGCCCGCCTGGGCGACGCCGGCCGCGCCGGCGCGCGCGTACTCGGCGGTCAGCGCCTGCAGTGTCTGCACGTGGGTGCGCACCGGCTCGGGGAGCGCGTGACGGCCGACGGCAGGTCGGTTTCGACGGCGGGAGCGGGAACGGACGATGCCGAAGACCGCGCCGCCAGCGGCGACGAGCACCGCCAGGCCGATGGCGATGCCGACGAACGGCCCGGCGTCGGTCGAGCCCGCGGGCGATTCCGGCGTCGCCGCGATCACGCCCTGGATCGTCTCGGTGAGCGCAGCGTCGACGTCATCCGCCTGCCCCTCCGCCTGATTGGCGATCCGCATGGCCTCGCCCTGCTCGAGCACGCGCGAGCCGGCCGACAGGTCGTCGCCTACCGCCACGATGATCGTCTGGCACTCGGGATGCGCCGCGGCGAGCTGCGCCACGATCTCCGGACCGGATGCCTCGATCCCGGCGTTGTCGGAGAACACCGCGACGCCGATCGACTCATCGCCGATCTGCGCCTCCAGCTGGTCTTCCAGCGCCGCCGCGTCCGGCACCTCGGACGAGACGTAGACGCCGTCCTCTCCGATGCCCTGGACGGCATCGTCCACGTACCCCTGCCCATCGGTCGCCACGATCATCCGGGTCACGCCTAGAAGTTGTTGATCACGGATGCGAACACGAGGTCGATCTTCGCGGCATCCGACGCGTCGAACCACTGCCCGCGGGTCGCCTCGGCGATGCGCTGCAGCGCGGCCGTGTCGGCGCCTTCGCCGTACGCGATCGGGAAGATGCGCACGGGCGCCTCGTCGCCGCCTTCGCGCGCGGACGCCCCGATCCGGGCGACGAGGGAGTCGAGCGAGATCGACGAGTCGGTGTCCTGGCCGTCCGAGAGCAAGACGATCGCATTGATGCGGCCGGGCTCGGCGCGCGCGATCATCTCGTCGTAGGCCGCGGCGATGGCGTCGTAGAGCGGGGTGCCATCGCGATGCGCGAACCGCAGGTCGTCGAGCGAGGCATCCACCGATTCGCGGTCGGAGGCGAGCGGCTCGACATCGCGGAGCACGACGATGTTCTGGCCCGCCTCGGACTCCACGCCCGTCGTGAATGCCCAGACCCCGACCTCGTCGGAGGAGCGGAAGTGCCCGAGCGTGGACTGCGCGCCCTCGATGGCCCCATCGAGCTTCGAGCGGCCGTCGCCGATCGCCTCGTCCATCGAGCCCGAGATGTCGATGACCTCGAGCACCGACGACGGCTTGCGGATCTGGGTCCACTGATCGATCGCCGCCGACACCACGTCGACCGCAGGCTTCGGGAGCGTCACCGCGGGGCCGGCCGGGTCGACGCCGTACTCGGTCGTGAAGAGCTCGCCGAGGGGTGCTGCGCCATCCAGCGGCCGGAAGCCGTAGTCGGGCAGGATCTCCTGCGCGGCGTCGGTCTGCAGGAAGGCTGCGAAGGCGTCGCCCGCGGTGGCCTGCACGTCGGTCACCCAGTCGGCGCCGAGCACCGTGATCGGGTTGTCGGACCACATCGAGCCGCCCGAGGGATACACCGCGACGAGCTTCTCCTTCGGCGGCGTCAGCGTCTCGCCCGGCTGCACCGTGTGCGAGTCGGGGTTGCCCTGGTTGTAGTTCAAGAGCGAGGTCTCTTCGAGCGCCACGGCCGACACGTAGCCCGAGCCGCCGGCACCGTTCTGGGTCTCGTCGTACAGCCGCGTCAGCACCTTGCCGGTGGTGTCGCCATAGTGGATGACGCACTCCTCGAACACCCGCGAGAACTCGGCAGCGGCGGCCACGTCGGCGGCGGTCAGGTCGGAGGTCTTGCCGGATGCCTCGTAGGACTGCATCAGGATCGCGGAGAGCCCGGTGGTGGAGGTGTTCGGGTTGGTCTTCGAGATCTTGAACGAGCCCCAGAGCGGCTTGCCGACGCTGGCCCAGCCCTGCGGGTCCTGGCAGAGCGCCTCGAAGTCGGCGATGCCGATCTCGGTGCCGGGCCAGCCGAGGGCCTTGGCCATGGTCTCTGGCACCCCGAACACGACGGGCGTGTGGGTGAACGACTCGGGCTCGCCGACGAGGGACGGAGATGCCGCCGCCGCGACCCGGTCGGTCCAGACCGTCGACGCGGGCGACCACATCGTGGGCCAGCGCCGGGTGTCGTCGTCGGGCCAGTCGCCGCCTGCCGTGAGGAAGCGCGTCGCGTCGCCCGAGGAGACGTTGATGGGCCGCACCGTCGCGCACTCGTCGAGCTGTTCGTGCTGCGGCGACTCCTTGAACGCGTCGGCCAGCGCGTCGAGCATGTTGACCTTCTCGGACGAGGTGGCGACGACCACGCTCGTGCAGCCGTCGTCGGCGAAGTCGCCGTCGCCGAGTTCGCCGCCGTCGGGAGTCGGGCCGAAGCAGCCGGTGACCATCACGGCCACCGCGATCAGCGCGGCTCCCATCCCCGTCGCGCGGGCGGCACGACGGCCGCTCGCGGTCGGCGTCGACGGAGCGGAAGGGGCGGACGGTCGCGGAAGGCGAGGGACCATGGGTACAGAGTAAGTCCCCGGGCCGACGCGGTGCACGACGGAGCGGACGGGCTCTAGATCGCGCGCAGCGCCTCGCGCCCGACCTCGGCGATCGAGGTGTGCCCCGACAGCCCCAGCGTGATGTCGAACTCGGCCAGCACGTTGCGCGTCGCCTCGCGCACTCCCGCCTCGCCGGCGATCCCGAGGCCGTACGCGTACGGCCGGCCGAGCGCGACGGCGGTCGCACCCAGCGCGAGCGCGATGAAGACGTCGGAGCCCTGTCGCACGCCCGAGTCGAAGATGATCGGCACGCGGCCCGCCACCCGCTCGGCGATGGTCGGCAGCACGTCGAGCGTCGGCACGGACTGGTCGATCTGCCGCCCGCCGTGGTTCGAGATCCAGACGCCGTCCATGCCCGCGTCGAGGGCGCGGATCGCGTCGTCGGGGTGCACGACGCCCTTGAGGATGACGGGCAACGACGTCCACTGCCGTACCTTCGCGAGGTCGTCCCACGTGAGCGCGGGCGTCGAGAACACGTCGAGGAAGGTCTCGACGGCGGCGCGCGGCAGCGGTGAGCGCAGGTTCTCGCGGACGCTCTTCGAGCCCGTCAGCGCCGCGCCCTTGCGGGCGATGCGCACGCCGGCGGCGACCGCCTGGGGCGTCAGCCGCACCGGCGGCGCGGGCTCGGCCGCGGCATTCGCTCCCCCGGCGGACGACGACGCCGACGCGCGCGACCGCTCGCGCACGAGCTGCTGGAAGACGGGGTCGCTCGTGTACTGCGCGATGCCCATGGCACGCGTGAACGGCAGGTAGGCGAGGTCGAGATCCCGGGTGCGCCAGCCGAGGAGGTGGGTGTCGAGCGTCACCACGATCGCTTCGCAGCCGGATGCCTCGGCCCGCCGCAGCAGCGAGGCGTTCAGCTCGTCGGAGGCCGACCAGTAGAGCTGGAACAGCCGTGATCCGCTCGGCGCGGCATCCCGCACCGCCTCCATGGGGACGGATGCCTGGTTCGAGAGGGTGTACGG
Organism: Microbacterium sp. ZW CA_36; assembly: GCF_044987475.1. Classification (NCBI taxonomy): domain Bacteria; kingdom Bacillati; phylum Actinomycetota; class Actinomycetes; order Micrococcales; family Microbacteriaceae; genus Microbacterium; species Microbacterium sp. ZW CA_36. Next base: position 82,032 of record NZ_JBJDRL010000012.1, on the reverse strand, counting down.
AACGCCCAGGGATGCCGCGGCCCGCGCGACCGCGAGGTCGGCGTCGGGGTGCGCCATCTCCATCACGCCGAGCGGGGCGAGCAGGAGCGGCGTCGGACGGCGCACGCCGAGGAAGTCGATCGACAGGTCACGCGACGACACGTCGCGCAGCGGTCTCGGCCACACCTGCCATCGGCCGAACGCGGCGCGGTTGGCGGCGACGGTGCGCTCGGCGCCCGCTCCCCCGGCGATGTACGCGAAGGCCTCGGCGCTGAGCGCCTTGCGTGCGGCCGTCTCGAGCCTCGCGACGTCGACGGGGACGCGCGGGCGGGTGCCGCTGATGCCGGCGCGATAGATGTCGGACTGGGTCCGGCGCGAGATGCCGCGGGATGCCGCGGCGGGGCCTTCGGGAGCGGCGCCACTGTGAGCCATGGCGCCAGCCTAACCACGGTCCTCCGCGGGCTCCGGGGATGCGCGAAGGTGCGGATGCCACGTATCGCGGCATCCGTCGGTGCTAGTGATCGAGCAGCCGGTCCAGGTTCACTGCCGCGTTGATGAGCGACAGGTGACTGAACGCCTGGGGGAAGTTGCCGAGCTGCTCACCGGTCAGCCCGATCTCCTCGGCATAGAGCCCCAGGTGGTTGGCATACGTGAGCATCTTCTCGAACGTCAGGCGTGCTTCCTCGGTGCGTCCCGTGCGGGTGAGCGCGTCGACGTACCAGAACGAGCAGAGCGTGAAGGTGCCCTCCGAGCCGCGCAGCCCGTCCGGCGACGCGGCCGGGTTGTAGCGGTACACGAGGCTGTCCGACACGAGCTCGGCCTCCATCGCCTCGAGCGTCGAGAGCCACTTCGGGTCGCGCGGTGAGACGACACCCATGACCGGCATGATGAGGTTCGCAGAGTCCAGCACGTCGCTCCCCTCGTGCTGCACGAAGGCGCCGCGATCGGCATCCCACGACGTGGCCATGAGTTTCCGGTAGACCTCATCGCGCTGGCCGCGCCATCGTACGATGTCGGCGGGTCGGCCGCCGGATTCGGCGAGACGGATGCCTCGGTCCAGCGCCACCCAGCACATGAAGCGCCCGAACGTGAACTTCTTCCGTCCCCCGCGGGTCTCCCAGACCCCCTCCTCGGGCCGATCCCAGTTGTCGCAGACCCAGTCGAGCATGCGGCTCACGTCGGACCATTCCCCGTCGCTGAGCTGGAAGCCGTGCTCGGCGGCGAGCCGGATGGAGTCCATCGCCTCGCCGTAGATGTCGAGCTGCAGTTGGTCAGCCGCGCCGTTGCCGATGCGCACCGGCGACGAGTCGCGATAGCCGCGCCACTGCGGCAATGTCGTCTCTGCGAGATCGGACGATCCGTCGACGCGGTACATGATCTTGAGCGGGCCGGACTCGTCGCCCGCGCTCTCCTGCACCCGGTCGGTGAGCCACTGCACGAAGGCCTCCGCCTCGTCGCGATAGCCCAGGCCGAGCAGGGCCTGCACCGAGAACGATGCGTCGCGGATCCAGGTGTAGCGGTAGTCCCAGTTGCGCTCGCCGCCGACCTGCTCGGGCAGGCCCGCCGTGGGAGCGGCGACCAGGGCGCCGGAGGGCGCGTAGGTGAGGAGCTTCAGCGTGATGGCCGATCGGTGGACCATCTCGCGCCAGCGTCCCCGGTACGTCGAGCGTCCCACCCAGTCCCGCCAGAACCGCTGGGTCTCGAGGTACATCCGCTCGAGCTCATCGATCGAGACGCGACGCGGCGCAGCGCCGCCCGTCTCGATGAGCACGCCGGTGCGCTCGCCGGCGTGCAGCGTGCCGTGGACGCGCAGGCCGCCTTCGATCAGTTCGATCGTGCCCGCCTGCTGCTCGCCGCGGCGGATGATCTCGCCGACGCGGTGCACCGTGAGCGCCTGATCCCCGCCCCGGAACAGCACACCGTCGCCGAGCGCCGGTTCGACGCCGGTGTGGGCGACCGTCCCGTACGTGAACGCCGGCCTGATCTCGCCGACGAACGTCATGGAACCCCGGACGACGCGGATCAGACGGGCGATGCGGTGCCGGTCGGTCGGTTCGTCGCCCGCGATCGGCATGAAGTCGAGGACCTCGCCGACGCCCTCCTGAGTCATGAACCGAGTGAGCAGGATGGCCGTGTCAGGAAGATACAGCTGCCGCGTCACGTAGTCGTCGGTCTCGGGGCGCACGCGGCAGAAGCCGCCGCGCTGCGCGTCCAGGAGCGACCCGAACACGCTCGGCGAGTCGAACCGCGGCGCGCAGAACCAGTCGATCGACCCCTCGGTGTCGACGAGCGCGGCGGTCTGCAGGTCGCCGATCAGCCCGTGGTCCGAGATGTCGGGATACTCGCTCATCGGTCCGCCCCCTGCTCGTGCCCGCCGTCCGCCGTCGGTGGCGCCGGCACGATGTCGAGCACGTGCGCGGACATGGCGCCAGCCTAGTGGCGCGCGTCCAGCCGGCAGCGGAGCGAGTGCCAGCGAGACGAAGCGGCACCTCCAGGCGCGTTTCGTCTCAGTCGCTGGCGCTCCCTCGCTCAACGACCGGGCTCCTTGTCACCCACACAGCCACCGGTCGCGGAGCGAGCGCCAGCGGGACGCGGCGGCACCTCCAGGCGCGTTTCGTCTCGGTCGCTGGCGCTCCCTCGCTCAACGACCGGGCTCCTTGTCACCCACACAGCCACCGGTCGGGAGCGAGCGCCGGCGAGACGCGGCGGCACCTCCAGGCGCGTTTCGTCTCGGTCGCTGGCGCTCCCTCGCTCAACGACCGGGGCTCCCCGCCACCCACACAGCCACCGAAGCGTGCGCTCAGCCGGCGAAGCCGCACCAGCCGGCGACCCAGGTGAGGATCCGGCCGCGCAGCTCGTCGCCCACGAAGAGCTCGAACTCGCCGGGCTCCCCCTGGAGCTCGATCCGGACGTCGAAGATGGTGCCGCGCTTGTCCTCCTGCACCGCGTGGGGGTCGCAGCGGAACGGAACGAGCGGGATCTCCACCACCACGGGCTCCGCTTCCGCCGCCGCCGCTGACACGTCGATGTCGAGGGGGAACACCTCGTCCTCCGCGGGCGTGCCGGCGAAGTCCAGCAGATTCGTGCGCTCCAGCCCGACGACGGTGCCCGCACCGGTGCCGGTGGGAGTCACCGTCAGCTCGAGGGTCGCAGGCTCCCCGGGAGCCGACGGCCGGAAGCCGGTGAACGCCAGCGTCGCGGCATCCGCCATCCGCTCCTGCAGGCATTCGCGGGCGTGCAGCGGCGCGAGGAAGCCCAGCGCATCCGGAGCGGATGCCGTCACCTCGGCCGACCCGGACTCGCCCACGAGCTCGAGCACCGCGTCGGAATCGCCGTCATCCGGCGTCGAACAGGCCACCGGCGGCAGCTGCACGCGGATGTCGACGGAGCCTCCCGCCGGGATCGTGCTCACGCGGTCGGGCACGACACGCGTCGCCGGGCCGTCGAGTCGCGGATCTTCGACGCGCACCTCCCCCACCGTGATGGCGGCGTCGGACCCGTTCCTCACCCGCAGCTGGGCCTGCCTCGGTGCGACGTCGGCCCGCAGCTGCGCGAGCTCGACGGTCACCCCGGCCGGCAGTGTGGGGACGGGCGCCGCGGTGGTCGCGACGGTCGGCGAGGGCGAGCAGCCGACGAGCCCCAGCGCAACGGCGATCGCCGCAGCCGCCGCGATCCCGGCCTGCACCGACAGCGACCCATGGCGGGAACGGTGGGCAGGCGACGTCCGCACGAGACCTACCGCGTCAGCGTCTCGCGCGCGACGGTGACCTCGTCGAGCGCCACCTGGTCGATCTCGACGCCGAGGCCGTGACCCGTCGGCACGCGCACATGGCCGTCCTCGAGCACCGCCGGCTCGGTCACGATGTCGCGCGTGTAGAACCGGCTCGACGCCGAGACGTCTCCGGGCAGCGTGAAGCCCGGCAGGGCGGCGAGCGCGGCGTTCGCCGCGCGGCCGATGCCGGTCTCGAGCATGCCGCCGCACCACACCGGCACGCCCGCGGCGAGGCATCGGTCGTGGATCCGCACGGCTTCGAGGTATCCGCCGACGCGCCCGGCCTTGATGTTGACGACGGATGCCGAGCCCAGCGCGAGCGCGTCGGCAGCCGCCTTGTCCGAGACGATGGACTCGTCCAGGCAGACCGGGGTGCGCAGCCGCCGGGCGAGCGTGGCATGGTCGACGAGGTCGTCCTCCTGCAGCGGCTGCTCGATCAGCAGCAGGTCGAAGCGGTCGAGCTCGGCCAGGATGTCGGCATCCGCCAGGGTGTAGGCCGAGTTCGCGTCCACCTGCAGCGGGATCGTGCCGAAGGCGTCGCGCACCGCGGCCGTGTCGCCGACGTCGCGGCCGGGCTTGATCTTGATCTTGATCCGGACGTACCCCTCGTCGAGGTAGCCGCGCACGGTGTCGACGAGGGCCGCGGGGTCGCGCTGGATGCCGACGGACACTCCGCTGGGAACGCGGTCGCGCACAGCGCCGACGTACTCGCCGAAGCTGCGCCCCTCGGATCGCAGCGCGGCGTCGAGCACCGCGAGCTCGAGCCCGGCCTTCGCCATGCGGTGGCCCTTGAACGGCTCGAGCGCACCCGCGACCTCCTCCGGCGCCGCACTCCCCCGATCCAGCAGCGCGGGCACGAGGAAGCGCAGCGCGACATCCCATGCGCCCTGCGTGTACTCGCTGGAGTACAGCGGGTCGGCCTGCGTGACGATCTCGCCCCACCCGTCGCCGTCGCCGGTCAGCGCGCGGACCAGGATGACCTCTCGCACGGTCTCGGTGCCGAACGACGTCGTGAACGGGGCGACGAGCGGCAGGTGCAGCACCCGCAGCTCGAATCCTTCGAGGGCGACGGATGCCGCCGGCCGGGCGATGGGCATGCGCTCAGCGTACGCCCGGCCGCCGTCAGGAGGCGGGTCAGTGGGCGAGGCGCGTGGTAGCGATCTCGCGACGTACCGCGACGTACGTCGACCGTGCACGCCGCGGGCGGCGGCTGCGCGGTTCTGCGGGGGCGGCGTGCTGTGGTGGGTTCCGCATCAAGTCGCCCAGGGCGACGATCAGGGTCTCGATGTGCTCGCGCATGATCTCTCCTCGTTCGAAGAAGAAGAGATGGCGAGGGTGCCGGTGATACAACGCGTGCCTGGTCGCGGCTACAAGGTCGTCGACGACCGGCGCCGCTCCCACGCCGTCGACAACCCCTCCCTCGAACGCGTCCATGACCTCACGGTAGGCGCAGGTTCCGACATCTGAATCGGTGGCAGCCCCCCCGGCGGACTCCATGTTCGGTAGGGACTGTCCCGCGGCGATCCCGGGCTGCGGTGGGGGGACGGATGCCGTCGCCGCCTCTGCCGCGCCGCGTCAGGCGGGGATCTCGGCGAAGGCGCGCACGGGGAACGTGCCGAAGCCCTCGACGGCGGGCGGCGCCGCCGTGAAACGCGCGCCGCGCGGTGGCAGCTCGCCGAGGTGCGTGAGGTGCTCGACGACATGCACGCCCGCATCGAGCAGCAGGCTGTGCGCGGGCCGCTCGCCGCCCGACTCGGTGTCGTCGATGTTGAGCGAGTCGATCCCCACCAGCACCGCACCGGCGTCGATGAGCCACTGCGCGGCCTCGCCCGTCAGGAACGGCGCGCCGACGCCGTACTCCGGGCGACCGAACCAGCGGTCCCATCCGGTGTGCAGCAGCACGGCGGCGCCGCGCACGTCGCGATCGGCGAGCGTGGCCGAACGGATGCCGCGCCGTGAGCCGTCCCACGCGTCCTCGAGGTGGAAGACCTCCGCGCGGAGGCCGACCAGCGACGCCAGGTCGAGGCCCGCCAGGTCGCTGCCGTCGGCGTACCGATGGAACGGCGAGTCGAGGTAGGTGCCGGTGTTGCCGATCATGTGGATGACGTCCATCGCGAACTCGGTGCCGGGCGCGTAGCGGGCGCGCGAGTCCTCGCGGGTGAGGTGCGGCGTGATCGTCGGCGCGGGCAGCCCGGGGTAGGTCACCAGCCCGGCGCGGATCGGGTGGCTGAGGTCGACGACGCGGCCGGCAGAGGCAGCGGCATCCACCGCCTGCTCCACGCCGCGGCTGCCGCGATGCGGCTCCTCGACGACGCGCAGTCCGCGCAGCGACACCTCGTCCACGAGCGCGAGCCCGAGATGCGCGACCAGCAGGCGCGCGATCTCATCCTCCGTGGCGTCGGCGGTCGGCAGGTCGAGCCGGAACCCCGTCCCGGCGAGACCCCCGCGGTTGGCGAAGCTGATGTCGAAGTCGAAGTGCGCGCGGTACTCGGGCATGCGGATCAGCCTAGGGTTGCGGCATCCGGCGACCGCCGGCCGGAACCGCCATCGTCCGTCGGATTTCGGCCGAACCGGTACGCGCGTCTAGCGGGGCCGCACGGAGCACGCAACCCCGTGCCCCGAGCGGATCCCGCCTCGTAGCGTCGGGCCCATGGACACCTTCGACTTCGCGCCGCGGCACGCGATCGTGACCGCCTCGGACTCGGGCATCGGGCAGGCGACCGCACTGGCACTCGCGGATGCCGGACTGGACGTCGGCATCACGTGGCACAGCGACGAGGAGGGCGCCGAGCGCACGGCCGACGGCGTGCGCGAACGCGGGCGCCGGGCCGAGGTGACGCGGTTCGACGCGACCGCCCTCGACGATGTCGCCGGCACGATCGACGGCCTCGTCGAGCGCCTCGGCGGGCTCGACGTGTTCGTCAACAATGCCGGCGGCGGCTCGGGCGGTCCGTTCCTGGACCTCTCGATCGAGGACTGGCGTCAGATCGTCGCCCTCAACCTCGACGGCGCCTTCGCCGGCCTTCAAGCTGCCGCTCGCCACCTGGTACGCGGCGGTCGCGGCGGTCGCCTGGTGGCGATCACGAGCGTGCACGAGACGCAGCCGCGGGTCGGATCGGCGGCGTACGTCGCCGCCAAGCACGGCCTCGGCGGCCTCATCGAAACGATGGCCCAGGAGCTCGGCGAGCACGCGATCACCGTCAACGCGGTGGCTCCGGGTGAGATCGCGACGCCGCTCACGAACCAGGATCCCGAGGACGCCGAGCACACCCGTCGCCCCGGCATCCCGCTGGGTCGGCCGGGAAGGCCCGAGGAGATCGCGGCGGTGGTGGCGTTCCTCGCCTCGCCGCAGGCGAGCTACGTGACGGGGGCGAGCTGGACCGTCGACGGCGGGATGCTGCAGATGGGCCCGCAGGCCGGCTCGCATCTGAAGAGCGACGAGTGGCGGAGAGGATGACCATGAACGACCACGACGAGACCGACTCCACCGGCATGACCGACGACGAGAAGCGGCGTGACCAGCTCACGTCCGCGCCGGATGCCGTCGAGTCCGACGCCGACCCGCGGATCGACGTGACGCACCACGACGGCATCACGCGGATCGACATCCGCGACGACGCCGACGTGCGTCCCGGCGATCCGACCAAGGAGCCACCCGGTCGTTGAGCGAGCGAAGGGCGACGAAACGTCTTCGGCGTGCTCGAGGCGTTTCGTCTCGCTCGCTGGCGCTCGCTCGCTCAACGACCGGGGATCGAGGTCCGCGCTCGCTCAACGACCGGGAATCGAGGTCCGCGCTCGCTCAACGACCGGGAATCGAGGTCCGCGCTCGCTCAACGACCGGGAATCGAGGTCCGCGCTCGCTCAACGACCGGGGATCGGGGGCCGCGCTCGCTCACTCAACGACCAGGGACGAGCAGGTAGCCGCGCGCGTCGTCGAAGCCGCCGATCACGAGGCCGTCGGCGAGGTGGCCGACGAGCTGATCCCGCACGTGCGAGCGCCAGACCGCGGCATCCACCGGTGTCTCGCGGCGCAGGGTCTCGATGTCGTGAGGGATCTCGACCGACGCGACCACCTGCTCGTCGTCGGGGGTGGGCACCGGCGGCGCGGCGAGCGCCCACGACACCATGATGCGGTCGGTCGCGTCGCCGCGGTTGACCCCGTCGTCCATGGGTCCGTAGTGGTTCACGAGGTACTCGGTGACCCGCGTGCCGAGCACCCGCAGGTTGAAGTGGGCGTTGCGGGCGACCAGCGGGTCGAACGTCCACGTGATGTGACCGACGTCGCGCGCGAGCGCCCACTCGCGCTGGTGCTGCTTGAGCACCCGGCCGAGACCCTGCGACTGGTGGCCGGGCAGCACGCCGGTGATGTGGCTGTGCATCGAGCGCGCCGCCGGAGCCGCGAAGAACGCGACGGACGCCCCCACCATGAGATCGCCGTCGTAGAGGCCGACCGCGTAATTGCCGGAGTGCGCGAGGGCGCGCAGCAGGTTCGGCGGCATGCCCCCGCGGTCGCCGCCCCACACCTCGGCCAGCACGTCGGAGGCGCGGTGGACCTCCTCGACGGTGTCGAGCGGACGGATGTCGATGCCGGGCGGCGTCGCGGTCTCGGCCATGTGCCCAGTCTGCACCCGCGGAGCCGCGTGCCGTCAGCGCGCACCCGCGGAGCCCGCGTACCTGCAGCGCCGATAGCCTGAAGTGATGGGCACGGGTGACGAGGACGCGAGAAGAAGACTCACCCGGATGCCGCGTCAGGGCGCCATCGTCGCCGTGCTGGCGGTCGCGGGCCTGTGCTCGTCGTTCATGTTCACCCTCATGGTGCCCATCCAGTCGAAGCTGCCGGAGCTGCTGAACTCCAGCCGCGAGGACACCGCGTGGGTCGTCACCTCGACGCTGCTCGCCGCGGCCGTGATCACCCCGATCTCGGGGCGCCTCGGCGACATGTACGGCAAGCGCCGCATCGTGCTCGTGCTCGTCGCGGTGATGGTCGCGGGCTCCGTCGTCGCGGCGCTGTCGCCGGGCATCGTCGGGATCATCGTGGGGCGCACGCTCCAGGGCGCCATCGTCGGCGTCGTGCCGCTCGGCATCTCGATCATGCGCGACGTGCTGCACGAGGACCGTGTCGACTCCGCGATCGCCTTCATGAGCGCGACGCTCGGCGTCGGCGGCGCGCTCGGCCTGCCGATCAGCGCGCTGATCACCGAGCGCAGCGACTGGCATCTGCTGTTCTGGATGGCCGCAGGTCTCGGCGTCGTCGTGTTCGCCCTCGTCCTCTGGATCGTGCCGGTGAGCGTCCTGCGCACCGCCGGCCGGTTCGACTATGTCGGCGCCGCCGGACTCGCCGTCGGGCTCATCGGCATCCTGCTGGCGATCTCGCGTGGCAACGAATGGGGCTGGGGATCGCCGGCGGTGCTGGTGTGCGGACTCGGCGGTCTGGTCGTGCTGCTGCTGTGGGGATGGTTCGAGCTGCGCATCGACGAGCCGCTGCTCGACCTGCGGGTCGCCGCCCGGCCCGCCGTGCTGCTCACGAACATCGCCTCGGTGGCGATGGGGTTCTCGCTCTTCGCCTCGAACGTCGTGTACCCGCAGATGCTCGAGCTGCCGGTCGCGACCGGCGCCGGGTTCGGGCTGTCGCTGCTGGTCGCGAGCCTGATCGTCATGCCTTCGGGGATCGTCATGATGCTGCTCTCGCCGATCGCCGGTCGCATCGCGTTCCGCACCGGTCCCAAGCTCCTGCTGCTGCTCGGCGCGCTCTCACTGATCGCCGCGTACGGGTTCACGCTGCTGTTCTCCTCCGAGGTGTGGCACATCCTCGTCGCGAACATCCTCATCGGCGCCGGCATCGGCTTCGGGTATGCCTCGATGCCGATGCTCATCATGCGCTCCGTGCCGCAGAGCGAGACCGGCGCGTCGAACGGTCTCAATGCGCTGTTCCGGTCGCTCGGCACCAGCACCGCGGCCGCGGTGATCGGCGCGGTGCTCGCCACGTACACCGTCGACTTCGAGGGGGTACCGGTCCCGACGACGACCGGCTTCACGCTGTCGCTGATCCTCGGCGGGGCCGCCGCGATCGTCGCCCTCGTGGTGGCATTGTTCATCCCGCGTCATCACGCGCCCGAGGAGCGGCATCCGTCCCTCCGCGAGTGAGGCGGCCCGGAGTCACCCTCGCAGCAGGGCGAGACGCGGCGAGTCCGGGACCAGACGCTCGGCGACGGCGACGGCCGACAGGATCGCGCTCTCGTGGGAATCGGCATCCGCGGTGTAGAGCCCGGCGAGCGAGACGCCGTGTCGCGCCTGCAGGGGCCGCAGCCTCCGCTGCGCGTCGAAGTACGCCGTGTCGATCAGGCCGTGCCGGTAGGTCGCGGTGGCGTAAAGGGGCTGCGGCAGCTCGGCGTCGTAGGTCACCCAGCTCTTGAGGACCGGGATGCCGCGCGCGGGGCTCCAGATCGACAGCGAGCTGTGCGCGTCATCCGCACGCACGTTCACGACCGACCACGCGGCCTCGTCGCGCGGCATGAGCCGCCGGTCCCCGTGGATCGCGATCGTCGTGTCGAAGAAGCCGAACCTCGAGAGCTGCTGCGTCATGTCCGCGAGCTCGGGGAGGGGCACGAGCAGGTCGTGCGCCTGGCGCGCATCGCACGCCAGGACGAGATGGTCGAACGGATGCCGCACGCCGGCCGCGCCGACGAGCAGCGAGCCGTCGGCATCCCGTGCGACCGACTCGACGGCCGCGCCGGTGCGCAGGTCCACCCGCGCGAGTGAGCGGACCAGGGCGTCGATATAGACGCGGAGTCCGCCGGGGATCTCGCTCTGATCGGGCGGCCGCAGTCCCCGCGGGAGATTGGCGCCCAGATAGTACAGCGCGTTGTAGGCGGCGAAGCGGCGGAAGTCGGCGAGGTCGACGCACCAGAACGCGAGCAGCAGCGGGAACAGGAAATCATCGACGAACGACCTTGGCAGATGCTTGCGCTCGACGTACTCCGCGATCGTCAGCATGGTGTCGTGCTGAGCGAGGAACGCGGGGATGCCGGACAGGAACGCACGGAACCGCAGGAGGTGCATGATCGCGCGCGGAGTGAGCGACGACCAGACCGGGCGGCCTCGCCGGAAGGGCGGCATCACGACCGGCCGGGTGCCGTCGGCGCGAGAGACGGTGAGGGTCGCCGGGTAGGTCGTGCGGGGCACATCGAGGGCGTCGAGCAGGCGGTTGAAGGTGGTATACGCCGCGCTGCGGGCGAAGAATTGGAACCCGGCATCGACGCTGAGCGGCCGGCCCCCGACGTCGATGTCGACGGTGTGCGCGTGACCGCCGAGCCGATCGTCCTTCTCGAAGAGCGTGACGTCGTGATCCTGCTCCAGCAGCCACGCGGTCGCGAGACCGGCTGCCCCCCCGCCGATGATGCCGATCCGCATGTCTGCGCCGTCCTCTGAGTCTGCGCTCAGACTAGGGGTCGCGGGTCGGGGGCTTTCGCCCGTGCGTGCGCCATCGCTAGCCTGACGGTCAAACCGGGGGCGACGGGAGCAGACGATGAGCGGGCGGGATCAGGGCTTTCAGGGTGACGAGCCGGCGCGGGGCGAGCGCAAGCCCGAACAGGTTCCGGTCGGCCCACCCGACGGCGCGACCGCCGCGGCCGATGCGACGAGGACCGGCACGGTGGCTGCCGCGAGCGGGACCGACGCCGCCGGCACCACAGGCACGGAGGACGGCGCAGACCACGACACGAGGTTCTTCGGTCAGCCGTGGTCGCTCGCGCACATCTTCGGCGTGGAGATGTGGGAGCGGTTCAGCTTCTACGGCATGCAGGGCATCCTGCTCATCTACATGTACTACTCCGTCGCGGAGGGCGGGCTCGGCATCCCCGAGGCGACGGCCACCGGCATCGTGGGCGCGTACGGCGGCACCGTCTACCTGTCGACGATCCTCGGCGCGTGGGTCGCCGACCGCCTGCTGGGCTCGGAGCGCGTGCTGTTCTTCAGCGCGTGGGTCATCATGGCCGGTCACATCGCCCTCGCCGTGCTTCCGAACGTGTGGGGCCTCGGCGTCGGGCTGGTCCTGGTCGCGATCGGCTCGGGCGGACTCAAGGCCAACGCCACCGCCGTGGTCGGGACGCTGTACTCCCCCAAGGACCCGCGACGCGACGCCGGCTTCTCGCTGTTCTACCTCGGCATAAATCTCGGCGCGTTCCTGGGGCCCATCGTCACGGGGTTCCTGCAGAGCAACGTGGGCTTCCACTGGGGCTTCGCGGCCGCCGCGGTCGGCATGGCGATCGGCCTCATCCAGTACTCGTTCGGGCGCAAGCAGCTGCCGGCCTCGTCGCGCGTCGTCGCGAATCCGCTCCCCGCGAACCGCAGGGGCATGGCGATCGGCATCGGCATCGCCGGTCTGCTGGTCCTCGTCGTGCTCGTGCTCACCGGCGTCATCCGCGCCGACAACCTCGCGGGCGTCGTGATCCTCGTCACGCTCGCAGCGGCGATCGCGTATTTCTGCGTCATCATCGCGTCGCGCCACATCAGCGGCGACGAGCGGTCGCGCGTGATCGGGTTCATCCCGCTGTTCATCGTCAACGTGGGGTTCTGGTCGCTGTACCAGCAGCAGTTCACCGTCCTGACGATCTACTCCGACCAGCGTCTCAATCGCTCGATCTTCGGCTGGGAGATGCCAGTGTCGTGGGTGAACTCCATCAACCCGATCTTCGTGATCATCCTGTCCGGGGTGTTCGCCGCGATCTGGACGAAGCTGGGGAACAGGGCACCGTCGGCGCCGGTGAAGTTCTCCCTCGGCGCGATGATCATGGGTATCGCGTTCCTGCTGTTCCTCCCGTGGGCGAACGGCGCCCCCAACTCCACGCCGCTGCTGGCCATCGTGCTGATCCTGCTCGTGTTCACGATCGCCGAGCTGTTCATCTCTCCCCCGGGCCTGTCGGTGACGACCAAGCTCGCCCCCGAGCGTTTCCACACGCAGATGGTGGCGCTGTACTTCCTGTCGGTCGCTCTCGGCACCGCGATCGCCGGCTGGCTCGCGCAGTTCTACGACCCGACGAACGAGGTGCCGTACTTCACGATCCTCGGCGTCATCGCGATCCTCCTGGGCCTCGCGCTGCTCGCCTCGGTGAGGCCCGTGCTGAAGCTGATGCGCGGCGTGCGCTGAGGCTCGGCGTGGTTCATATCTGTCGCACCGCGACCCGCTCGCGTCGTCGGATGGGCGACCGCCGGCGGCGTCACCGTCCGCCGAGCCCGATCACGTGGGTGCTGCGCCCCGACTCGAGCGCGACTATGTGACCGCCGACGACGAGATGCGCTGCCACCCCGAACGGCACGTCGACGGTGACGGTGACGGTGACGGTGACCACGATCCCTCCGCTCGCCGCCCCCGCTGCCCCTCCAGCCGCGCCAGCCGCGCCCGCCGTGCGCGTCCACTCCGCGCCCAGCCGCCCGAACGGCGTGCCGACATGGGCGCGCACCGCGTCGACGCCCGCATCGAAATCGGGCTCGACCACCGCGGTGCGGTAGCCGGGCGAGGTGGAGCGGATGCCGACGACCCGGCGGTACAGCCAGTCGTCGACGCTGCCCGGCGCGTAGTGGTTGAAAGACATGGGCCGGATCTCGCCGTCCGGCGAGATCGCATCCCACGCCTCCCAGATCGTCGTCGCGCCGCGGTCGACCTCGTAGAGCCATGACGGCATCTCGGACTGCCACAGCAGCGTCCGCGCGATGTCGGAGTATCCGTTGTCGCACAGCACGTCGAGCAGGTACGGCGTGGAGAGGAACCCGGTGTCGAGCCGGTTCCCCCGCTCGCGGATGAGCTCCACGAGCCGCGCCGCCGTACGGGCACGTAGCTCGGGCGGGACCATGTCGAAGGCGAGCGCGAGGACGTACACCCCCTGCAGACGCACCGGGAGGTCGCCGTCGACATCGACGTACTCGGCGGCGAAGGCCGCGCGCACCTCGGCCGCCCGCGCGGCGCAGGCTGCGGCATCGGCGTCCCGCCCGAGAACCGCCGCCACCTGCGCGGCGAGCGTCAGCGTCCGCGCCTGGAACATCGGCGCGAGGTACTCGCTCGTGAGCGCGGGGGCGATGCCGATGGCCTCGTGCGTCGGGCGGCCTTCCATCGTGCTCGGGGTCAGCCAGTCGCCGAAATGCAGGCCGGTGTTGTAGAGCAGCGACTGCGCGCGCCGGCGCTCGTCCGCCAGATCGGTGCCGGCGAGCGACTCGGGCAGCTCCGCCGCGGCGGTCGTGCGCTGGAACTCGATCCACCGCAGCATCGCGTCGTAGTTCTCCTCGAGCACGCGGCGGTCGCCGGTGCGCTCATAGAGGGTCCACGGCACGATCGCGATGGCGTCGCTCCAGCCGGCCGCGGCGACGATCGAGCCGATGCCCTGCGCCGCGGCCGCCGCCTCCGCGTCGAACGGCGAGCGCGGCGAGAAGATCGGGATCCGCCCGTCGGGCAGCTGATCGGCGCGCAGGTTGTCGAGCCAGCGCGAGAGGAACGGAACGACCTGCGCGTTGTCGGTCGCGGTGCCGACGAATGCCTGGATGTCTCCGGTCCACCCGGCCCGTTCCCGCTGCGGGCAGTCGGTGGGCACCGAGAGGAAGTTGCCGCGCTGACTCCACACCACGTTCTCGTGCAGGCGGTTCAGGCGGAGATCGGATGACGCGAAGGAGCCGGTCTGCTCCAGATCGCTGGCCAGCACCACGGCGACGACGTCCTCGGCGACGAGCGTGGACGCCAGTCCGCTGATCCTCGCGTACCGGAAGCCGTGGAACGTGAACTCCGGCTCCCACTCTTCGGTGCCCTCTCGACCGCCTTCGCCGAGGCCGCCCGCGGCGACGTAGACATCGGTCTGCTCCTTGTTGATGCCGACGATGTTCGCGAACCAGGAGCCGTCGGCGGCGAGCGTCTCGGTGTGCTCGAGCACGATCTCCTGCCCGGGCGCCGTGTCGCGCAGCCGCACCCGCAGCCGTCCGACCAGCACCTGACCGAAGTCCACGATCGTGCCGTCCGCGGTCTCGACCAGTGCGACGGGCGCCACCTCGAGCACGCGGCCAATGGGCTCGCCGCGGAAGGGCACGAGAAGCCGGTGGTCGGCGCCGGCCTCGGCCACCGGCATCCATTCGCCGTCGTCGAATCCGGGACTGCGCCATCCCACCGGCTCGGCGCGGCGGTCGAACCGCTCGCCGACGAACAGGTCGGCGTACGCCCAGGGCCCGGTCGCACTGCGCACGTCGGAGCCGGATGCCACGACCTGCGTCGTACCGTCGGCGTAGTCGATGTGCAGCTGCCAGATCGCCGACGTGCGGGAACCGAACTGCGCGCTCGAGCCGGTGAGACCGATGCGGCCGGCCCACCAGCCGTCGGCCAGCGCAATGCCGAGCACGTTGTCGCCCTCGGTCAGGGCCGCCGTCACATCGGACGACGAGAACGAGATGCGGTGCTCGTAGCTGTCGAAGCCCGGCGCGAGGACGTGATCATCGGCGCGGCGGCCGTTGACGAACGCCGAGTACACGCCGCGAGCGGTGGCGAACAGCCGCGCACGCACCACGCCGGGGCCGACCTCGAACCGCTGGCGCAGCAGCTGCGGCGGCCGCAGCCGCTCCTCGGGCGGCGCCTCGGGGCCGAGCCCTCGGACCCAGTCCACGATGCTCCACCGTTCGACGACGGCCTGCTGCTGCGCGGGTTCGACCCATGCCGCCGACCAGTCAGCGGGATCCAGGAGCGACATCTCGAACGTCGACGCCGCCCACTCCGACCACTCGCCCTCGGACGACCTGCTGCGCACCCGCCATCGGCAGGCGCTGTTCGAGGCGAGCCGCTCCCCCGCGTAGGCGACGAGTCCGCCGTTCGGGCCGTTCACCGGACCGCTCGCCCAGATGACGCGTCCGCCGGTGGACACCTCCAGCTCGAAGGCGTCCTGGACGTGGTCGACGAGCCACGAGAATCGGGGCTCTCGGGCACCGACGCCGATCGGCGCGTGCAGGTACTCGACGCGCAGGTCGTACGGGGTCATGGTTCCTCGCAAGGTGTCGGGCGCCTCGACAGGCTCGAACGGCCGGGCGGTGGGGGGCGCTTCGACCAGCTCCGGTCGTTGAGCGAGGGAGCGCCAGCGACCGAGACGAAACGCAGTACACGAGGTCGTTCGTGCGATCGAGGCGTTTCGTCTCGCTCGTTCCTCGCTCGCTCAACGACCGGGGGCTCAGCTCAGCGACCGGGATCCCGAGGCACTGAACCGCGTGGTGAGCGTGCCGATGCCCTCGATCTGGCTCACCAGCACGTCGTCGGGCGTGAGGAACCGCGGCGGTGTGCGGCGGTTGCCGATGCCGGCCGGCGTGCCCGAGAAGATGATGTCGCCGGGCAGCAGTGGGCAGACGGCCGAGAGCCGTACGAGCAGCTCGGGCACGTCGTAGAGCATCATCGACGTCCGAGAGGACTGCATCGTCTCGTCCGACAGGCGGCACGAGATGGCGAGGTCGTCGCGCTCGGCGAACTCGTCGGGGGTCACCAGCCACGGCCCGGTCGGCCCGAAGCCGGGGAACGACTTGCCGAGACTGAACTGCGGCGCCGAACCCTGCAGCTGGGTGATGCGCTCCGAGAGATCCTGGCCGATGGTCAGCCCGGCGACGTGATCCCAGGCGCTCTCGCGATCGACCTTGTGCGCCCCGCGCCCGATGACGACGACGAGCTCGACCTCCCAGTCCACGTTGCCCTCGGGCAGTTCTACCGCGGCATCCTGCCCGACGATCGACGACGGGAACTTGGTGAAGGTGACGGGCAGCGCGTCCGGCGGGTAGCCCGCCTCGGCGGCGTGCTCGGCGTAGTTCAGGCCGATCGCGAACACCTGCCGCGGGCGCGGCACGGGCGCGCCGAGCGCGGCTTCGTCGAAGAAGACGGATGCCGGGACCCCGGCATCCGCCGTCACCGTCGACGCCCACCGGGCGAACGCCGGCCAGTCGTCGAACAGCGCCTGGGGATCGGGGCCGAAGCGTCCCCCGGATGCCGTGGCGACGTCGATCGCGGCCACTCGCCCTGAGCTCGTCGAAGGGACGACGATGACGGCACGGCCGGCGAGGTTCGCGATCTTCACCGGACGACCCTCACCAGTCGACCCGCTGCGGCGCGGGCTCGCCGTAGCGGTCCTCCCAGCTGATCACCCGGTTGCGGAGAGTGCCGATGCCGGTGATCTCGGCCTCGATCTCGTCACCGGGCTTGAGGTAGAAGTCGAACGGATTCGGCTGCACGGCGGCGACGCCCGAGATGGTGCCGGTCGTGATGAGGTCGCCGGCGGTGTAGGTCTGCGGCGAGTGGTACGCCACCAGGTGCGGGAACTTGATGCGGGTCTGGTTGGTGTTGCCCTGCTGACGCACTTCGCCGTTCACCCGCAGCTGCATCGGCAGCTCGTGCATGTCGGGCACCTCGTCGCGCGTGACGATCCACGGGCCGATGGGGCAGAAGGTGTCGATGGCCTTCGAGAACGAGAAGACGCCGGACTCCATCTCCTTGCGCTGGATGTCGCGCGCGGAGATGTCGTTGAACACCGTGAAGCCCGCGATGTAGTCGTCGGCCTCGTCGGGGCCGAAGAACTTGCCCGACTTGCCGATCACGATCGCCAGCTCGAGCTCGTAGTCCATCTCCTTGGTCAGGTGATCGGGGTACACGATGTCGTCGTCCGGGCCGATGATCGCGTCGACGTTCTGGAAGAACACGATGCCCTTGTGCACCGGGTGCGACCAGTCCACGGCGGTCAGCTCGTTGTGGTGGTCGGCGAAGTTGCCGGCGGTGTGGAAGAACTTCTTCGGGCGGATGGGGGCCTCGAGCTTCACGTCGGCGAAGGCGAGACGCTCGCCGGTCTCGGTGACGTTGCCGCCGCGCTCGAAGTACTCGCGGGTCGAGGGCACGTCGAGCTCGATGACGACGCCCTCCTCGAGTTCCAGACGGCCCACGCGGCCGCCGTCGAAGGTGATGAGCTTCATTGTTCTTGTCTCCTTGGTTCTTGCGTTTCGTCTCGCTGGCGCTCGCTCAACGACCGAGCGGTCCGGGCTCAGGCGCCGACCATGTTGAATCCGCCGTCGGCGAGCATGTAGCCGCCGGTCAGATGGGCTGCCTCGTCGGTCGCGAGCCACAGGCAGGCGCCGGTGACGAACTCGGGCGGCGGGATGACGCCCATCGGCGTCTGCGAGAGCAGCACCTCGCGGCGGCCGTTCTTCCAGTCCTCGCGGTTCAGCAGCCGCTCGGTCTCCATGAATCCCGGCGCGAAGGTGTTGACGCGCACCGCGGGGGCGAACGCCTTGGCGTAGGACTTCGTGATGCCGAGGATGGCGTACTTCGCGGCCGCGTACTGCGGTGCGCGCGCGGAGCCCCGCACGATCACGGTCGAGCCGACCTGGACGATGTTGCCGTGCCCCTGGTGCAACATCCGCTCGCCGAACTCGTGGGTCATGAGGAGCGTCCCCTTGACGTCGATGTCGATGACCGCGTCGAGGGCCTCCTGCGTGAGCTCGTCCCAGTTCATCTGCTCGCTCGAGACGTCGCCGACGTTGTTCACGAGGACGTCGAGAGTCCCGAAGGCCGCCCACACCTCGTCGGCCATGCGCTTGATCTGGTCCCACGAGCCGATGTCGGCCTGGACGAGGATGCCGTCGCTGCCCGCCTCGCGGATGCGCTGCAGCGTCGCCTCGGCCCCCGCCTTCGACGAGCGGTAGTGCACGGCGACCTTCGCGCCCTCCTGTGCGGCGCGGACGGCGATCTCGGCGCCGAAGCCGGTGCCGGCGCCGGTGACGAGCACGGTCTTGCCGGCGAAGCGCGGAAAGATCTGCGGGTCGGTCATTGGTGTCTCCTTCGTTCCGTCCCTCGATGTGCTCGGGGACCGGCAGTTGTCAGACGAGCGTGCGTCCGCCGTCGATGTACATGACATGGCCGGTGACGAATCCGGCATGACGTGAGGACAGGAAGAGCGCCGGACCGGTGAGCTCGTCCGGCGTGCCGAGCCGGCCGGCGGGGACGAGGCTCTCCAGCTCCTCGCGCTTGCCGGGCTTGGACAGGTGACCCGCGGTGAGCGGCGTCTCGATGTACCCGGGGGCGAGCGCGTTGACGGTGACCCCTGCAGACGCCCACTCGCGCGCCATGACGCGCAGCAGCTGGTTGATGCCGCCCTTGGACGCGGCGTACGGACCGTGCGAGTGGTGCGCGAGGAGCCCCGAGACGCTCGACAGCGCGAGCACGCGACCGTGCCCCTGGCCGACCATGTGCCGCCCCGCGGCCTGGGCGAGCCCGAACAGCGACGAGAGGTTCACGCGGAGGATGTGGTCCCACTCGTCCTCGGTGAACTCGAGGATCGGGCGGCGGTCGTTGACCCCGACGGCGTGCAGCAGCACATCGAGCCCACCGAGCCGTTCGACGACGTCGGCCACCACGCGCTCCCCCGCGCCGTGCTCGGTGAGATCCGCCTGGATCAGCTCGAAGCGCGAGCCGGTCGCCGCGAGCTCCGCGCCGATCGCGTCGAGCGCGGGCTGATCCCGGTCGACGACGGCGACGGATGCCCCGGCACCCGCATACGCGAGCGCACACGCCCCGCCGATGCCGCCGCCTCCCGCGACGAGCACGCGCGATCCGGCGAGCCCGAGCCAGTCGTGGTTCATGCGTTCGCCCCGGCGGCGCGCTCGTTCAGGAAGCGCGAGATGCGGTCGGCGGTGCGTGCGGCGGTGACGTCGCCGACCACGTTCAGGTATCCGTGGATCGCGCCGCGCTCCTTGACGTACTCGACGTCGACGCCGCTGCGGGCGAGATCCCCGACGTACGCCTCGGCCGACGGTCGCAGCTCGTCGCCCTCGCTGGCCACGATGAGCGCCGGCGCCGCTCCGCGCACATCGTGCCCGCCGGGGAACGCGTAGAGCTCGTCGGGCGACGCGCCGCCGAGGTAGTTCGCGTTGATCGCGCGCGTCGCCTCCGGCGGGAACCGCAGCGCGGGCGGCTGCTGCGCGAGGATCGCCGCAAGCTCGTCGTCCGCCTCGGGGAGCACCGCGTGCAGCACCGGGTACACGAGCACCTGCGCCAGCAGACCCGCGCCGCCCCGGTCGCGCAGCCGCAGTGCCGCGCCGGCTGCGAGATTGCCTCCGGCGCTCGCACCGCCGATGGCCACGGCATCCGCCCGCCCGCCGAACTCCGCCGCATGAGCGCGCGCCCATTCGAACGCGGCGACGGCCTGGAGCGACGCGACCGGATACGGCGCCCGTGCCCGGTCGCCACCGAACGACGCGATGAGCTCTTCGGGGGACGGCATCCCCTCGACCGGTTCGGGCGCGGGCAGCGCCGCGATCGCATCGGTCGGGGCGAGCGTGTAGTCCAGCGAGACGACGGTCGTACCGCGGCGGGCGAGCTGCCTCGCCGTCTCGTCGGCCTCGGGCATGTCGATGTCGCCGAACATGAAGGCGCCGCCGTGGAGCCAGACGAGCACGGTGCCGTCGGGCTGCGGAGCGGGATAGACGCGCAGGCGGAAGTCGTGCTCCGCCGCGGTGAGTTCGACGTCCGTGACGGGAAGGGTGTCGGCCATGACACTTCTCTCAGGTGAGTTCATTGAATGAAAGTGAGTTTCGTCTACCGAATGTATGCTGATCCGAGCGGTCCGTCAAATGAAGGAGCCCGATGACCGAGCGCCTGCCCCCGTTCCCACCCGACGCCCTTGCCGGCGCGCAGCGCGACCTGTACGACGCCATCACCGGCGGGCCGCGCGCCCAGGGCCCGCAGCACTTCGCGCTGACGCGCGCCGACGGCTCGCTGCGCGGTCCCTTCAACGCCTTCCTCTTGGCGCCCGAGCTCGGCGGCGCGCTGCAGGACGTCGGCGCGGCGATCCGGTACCGCGGTGCGCTCAGCTCCCGCGCCCGGGAGATCGCGATCCTGCTCGTCGCCGCACGGTGGGACAGCGAGTTCGAGCGAGAGGCGCACGAGGCCGTCGGGACCGCGGCGGGGCTCACGTCCTCCGAACTCGCCGCTCTGCGCGCCGGCGACACCACGTCGTTCGCCGGCGACGAGGCCGCCGTGGCGGCTGCCGCCCAGCAGCTGCTCGAGGGAGACCTCGACGACGACGCCTGGCACGCGGCATCCGTCGCCCTCGGCCCCGAGGTCGTGTTCGAGCTGACGGTGCTCGTCGGCTACTACGCCACGCTCGCATTGCAGCTGCGCGTCTTCCGCGTGCGCCCGTGACATTGCAGCAGCCCTGACCAGAAGATACGGTTTCACACGATGAAAGCACCGGACGAGTCGCCCGCCACCGGGGACGGCGACAAGGCCCACAGTCGCTACCGCATCGAGGCCCTCGCGAAAGGCCTCGACGTCCTGCGACTGTTCGACGAGTCGGTGACCTCGCTCAAGCTGCGCGAGATCTGCGATCGCACGGGCATCCCCATGCCGACCGCCTTCCGCGTCGTCGCGACGCTCGAAGAGGGCGGCTACCTCGAGCGCCTGCCCGACGGCAGCATCCGTCCCGGCGTCGCCGTGCTCCTTCTCGGATCCGCGGCGCTGCGCGGATCCAGCCTCGTCCAGCTCAGCGAGCAGCCGCTGCGCCACCTCGCCGAGGAGTCCGGCGAGACCGTGAACCTCGGCGTGCTCGTCGGCGACCAGGTGCTGTACCTCGCGCGACTGCGCAACTCCGATCTCGTCACCGCGAACATCCAGGTGGGCTCGACGCTGCCCGCCGCGTACACGTCGATGGGCAAGCTGCTGCTCGCCTACCTCAGCGACGCCGAGCTCGCGGCGACGCTGGCGGGCCACGATTTCGGAGCGGATGCCGGACCCAACGCCGCGGCCTCGCTCGACCAGCTGCGCGAGCGCCTCGCCGTGATCCGCGAGCAGGGCTACGCGCTGCAGGACGAGGAGGTCGCGGCCGGCCTGCGCTCGGTCTCGGTGCCCGTGTTCGGGCGCGACGCGAAACCCGCTGCTGCCATCAACATCGCCGTCGCCGCGTCGCGCCACGACCTCGCGTCGCTGCGCGGCCCGCTGCTGACCCGTCTGCGCGCGACCGCCGACGAGATCTCGCGGCTGCTGCGCGCGACCTGAGCGCACCGCCCTCACCCCGGCTGCACGCGCGCCGTGACCCGCGCGGCGAAGTCGATGGCCCGGTCGAACACCGGCCCGGTGTCGTGGAGCCCCTGCCAGAAGTGCCGGCCGCCGTCGACGGGGTGGAACTCGACGTCGGCACCGGCGGCGCGCAGTGCTCGGGCGAACGACGCGCTCTGCGCGAACGGCACGTGCTCGTCGTCGGTCCCGTGGGAGATGTGGAACGGCGGCGACCCGGCATGCACGTGGGCGATCGGACTCGCCCGGAGTGCGGCATCCGGGATCTCCGTCGCCGGAGCGCCCAGCCAACGGGCCTCCCGCGTCTCGGCCGGCGGCTCGCCGGTGTCGTGCTGCGCCAGGGCGATCAGGTCCGTCGGGCCGAACCAGTCCACGACTCCGCGCACGTCGTCGCGGCCGAGCCCCGTGAGCGCGGCCAGCGTCGCGCCTGCCGACACGCCCCACAGCACGAGGCGGGAGGCGTCGACGCCGTGCTCCGCCCCGTGCGCGTGAAGCCAGGCCAGCGCCGCCGCCACGTCGTCCAGCTGCGCCGGGAACAGCGCCTCGCCGCTCAGCCGGTACTCGCACGAGGCCACCGCGAAGCCCGCGGCCACGATCCGGTCGAACGACTCGGCGGCCCCGATCCCCGGCGTGAACACCTTGCGGCTGCCGCGGAGCCACCCGCCGCCGTGCAGGAACACGACGATGGGGGCGTCCGCGGCCGAGGGAGTCCGCAGATCGAGCGACAGCGGACGGAACCCGGGCGGCTGGGCGAAGTCGATCTCGAGGATCGTGGACATGGCGCGGTCAGTCGCGGAACCGGAACTCGGGCATGAAGATCGTCGCGTACTTCTCCCCCGCCGCGCGCATCACCGAGAAGTCGGGCACGAAGATGCCCTGCGGCTCGGTCGCGTCGGTCTTCTGCCCGATGGCGTGGAAGAACCGCTCGAAGCCCGCGCTGCCCGCGCCGAACACGGTCGTGGTGTTCTCGATCTTGAAGGCGTGGACGATCCCCGCCGGGACGTAGGCGAAGTCGCCGGTCGTCAGCGTGGTCTTGGAGTGGTAGCCGGCCTGGTCGTCCATCCACACCGAGATCTCGCCGTCCACGACGTAGAAGAACTCGTGGGTCTTGAGGTGGACGTGCGCCGGGATGCGGTCGCCCTGACGCGCCTTCATCGTCCACGCTCCGAACTGGTCGTCGGTCTCGTCGCCCGACAGCAGGATCTCGAACAGCTGGTCGAAGACGAGGGACTTCTCGCCCTGGCCCTCGCCGAGGACGAACGGACGGGGCCCCGCGGGCAGGACACCGGTGAAGGCGACCTTGTCGGGGTCGTCGACGGGGAAAAGAGTCATGCTTACCTCCTCGTAAAGCAGTGCGTGCCGTTAGGCAGCCGGAACTGTCGGGCCATTCCGATCGGGTGTTCCGGACCTCTCCAGTCTCAGCAGGATGCCGGGAGGAAGGAAGTTCGACATCCCTACCCGGCGTTAGCCACAGGCTAAGATCCGAGCATGGATGTGCCTATCCACGTGATCCGGTACTTCTGCGTGCTCGCCGAGGAGCTGCACTTCGGCCGGGCCGCGGAGCGCCTCAGCATCACGCCGCCGTCGCTCAGCCAGCAGATCAGTCGCCTCGAGCAGCAGCTCGGCGTGAAGCTGTTCGACCGGAGCCCCCGCAAGGTCGAGCTGACACCCTACGGCCGGGACCTCCTGCCCCTCGCCCGGCGCGTGCAGGACGACCACGACCAGCTGCTCAGCTGGGCTCGTTCGGTGAAGCGGGATCGAGACGCGCCGGTGCTTCGGGTGGGCGTCGTCGCAGCCGGCGCCGGCACCCTCACGACCGCCGCCATCGCCGCGACCATGCAGGCTATCCCGCAGGCGAGGATCGAGATGCGGCGCCTGGGGTTCTTCGACGTCGCCGAGGATCTCGAAGGCGGACGCGTGGACGTGGTCTTCGCCCCGTGGCCGATGCACCTGCCGCCGCGCGTGCGCGCCGAGCCCCTCTGGCGCGAGGCGCGCGTCCTCGTGGTCCGCTCGGATCACCCGCTGGCGCAGCGGGAGTCGCTGTCGATCCTGGAGACGGGCGACGAGGTGTTCGTCTCCGTCGCGAAGGGCGTGCCCGAAGTCGTGGACTGGTGGATCGTGGATCCTCGCCCGGACGGCACGCGCCCCCGACGTGGACCGACGGCCGACAGCGTCGAAGGCCTGCTCGAACTCGTCGCGGCGGGCGCCGGCGTCAACATCGCGGGCGAATCGGCCAGCCGTCACTACCGGCGCGAGGAGCTGGCGTTCATCCCGATCCACGACATCGAACCGGCGACGATCGTGCTCTGCAGCCTCACCGACAGCCTCAACCCCATGGTCGACACCTTCCGCGAGACCGCGCAGGCGCTCTCACCACTCGTCGACGCGACCTTCCACTGACCGGCACTCGGGCTGCAGGCCGGCGCCCAGTCCGGTCACCTCCCCTCAGGCGGCCGAGGCGGCGGAGGCCTTGAGCTCGCGCCACGCCTCCCGGCGGCGCGCCTGCTCGTCAGGATCGGGAACCGGCGACGCCGCCATGAGCACGCGCGTGTAGTGCTCGCGCGGGTTGCGCATCACCTCCAGCGTCGGCCCCTCCTCCACGACGCGGCCGCGGTTGAGCACCACCACCCGCTGGGCGAGGAATTCGACGACGGCCATGTCGTGCGCGATGAAGAGATAGCCGAGGTCCTTGCCTGCCCGCAGGTCGGCGAGGAGGTTCAGCACCTGCGCCTGCGTGGACAGGTCGAGCGCGCTGACGGCCTCGTCGCACACCACGAGCCGCGGGTCGGTGACGAGCGCCCGCGCGATCGCGATGCGCTGACGCTGCCCGCCGGAGAACTGGCGCGGGTACCGCGCTTCCGATCCCGGCGCGAGGCCGACGGCGTCGAGCACCTGCTGCACGCGCTGGTCCCGTTCCGCGCGCGGCACACCCGCCACGCGCAACGGCTCGATGATGGCGTCGCCGATCGGACGCCGCGGGTTGAGCGACGAGAACGGATCCTGGAACACGGCCCGTAGGTCGCCCTGGAGGGCACGGCGCTGCGAGGCGCCGAGGCTCGTGATGTCGCGACCCTCGAACAGGATCCGGCCGCTCGTGACCGGCTGGAGGCCGAGGATGGCGCGGCCGATGGTGGTCTTGCCGGACCCCGACTCGCCGACGAGGCCGAGGGTCTCGCCGCGTGCGATCGTGAACGACACGTCGTCCACGGCGGCCAGGCCCTTCCTGCCGTAGCGGACGACGAGGTTGCGCACCTCGAGAAGCGGGGCGCCGACGGCGTCCCCTCGGTCCTGCACGGTGCTCACAGGTCTCCTCCTCCGACGGCGACGGGCTGTCGCCATTCCTC
The DNA here is from genome assembly GCF_044987475.1 of Microbacterium sp. ZW CA_36. Lineage (NCBI taxonomy): Bacteria > Bacillati > Actinomycetota > Actinomycetes > Micrococcales > Microbacteriaceae > Microbacterium > Microbacterium sp. ZW CA_36. The sequence continues at coordinate 56,879 of NZ_JBJDRL010000012.1, read as the reverse complement.
CTGGCGTCCGAGGACCTCGTCGCGCCGGACGCAGCGCACGCCGCCCTCGCCCTCGGCACGCGGCAGCAGCGGGATCGCCGTCATGCACTCGTCGCGGGCGAAGCGGCAGCGCTGGGCGAACCGGCATCCGGTCGTCCACGAACCCGGCAGCGGAACCTGGCCCGGGATCGATGCCAGCCTCGTCGTGCCCTCGAACTCGACGATCGCGTGCGGATCCGCGGCCAGGAGCGCCATCGTGTACGGGTGCTCGGGCCGCACGAGCACGTCCCGGACGGTGCCCGTCTCGACGATCTGGCCGGCGTACATGACCGAGACGTCGTCGCAGAGGTCGGCGACGACGCCGAGGTCGTGGGTGACCAGGATGATCGACATGCCCCGCGCGGCGACGAGTCCTCGCAGCAGCGCGAGGATCTCGGCCTGGATGGTGACGTCGAGCGCCGTCGTGGGCTCGTCGGCGACGAGCAGCCGCGGCGAGCCGGCCAGGGCGAGGGCGATCGCGACGCGCTGCGCCATGCCCCCCGAGATCTGATGCGGATAGCTCTGGAGCACCCGCGGCACGTCGACGATCCCGACGTCTTCGAGGAGGCCCGCGGCGATCCGCCTCGCCTCGCGCGACGAGACTCCCCGGAGTCGCTTGACGGCGGCGCCGAGCTGCCACCCGACCGTGAACATGGGATCGAGCGCGCGACCGGGCTCCTGCGAGATGAAGGCGATGTCATGGCCGCGCACCTTGGCGAGCGTGCGCTCGTCGGCCTGGGCGAGGTCGGTCGCGCCCCACTGGATGCGGCCGGAGCGGACCGCGAGGCCGGGCGAGAGCAGGCCGAGGATCGCGTAGGACGTCACGCTCTTGCCGCATCCCGACTCGCCGACGAGGCCCATGACGCGGCCGGGCTGCACCCGCAGCGAGACGCCCGTCACGAGCGCCGGGCCACCCTCGACGCCGAGCACGAGGTCCTCGATGATGAGCTCGCCGTCGGCGGCGGCGCGGGCGGGCGGTCGGTCGGTCAGATCCGGCGCGCTGGTGCCGATGTTGTCGGCCGGCAGCGCGGCGACGACCTCGGGCAGGTCGGCGGACGTCTCGACGGGGAACAGTGCCGTCGCCTCGGCCGGGAGGGACGCCCCGGCACCCGCGGGCGACAGCGCCACGAGGTACTCGTCGTCCGACGCGGTCTTCTTCTTGCGCCGCCGGAGGGCGACCAGCGGCGGCGGCGTGGCCGCCCCGCCCGACAGCACGTCGGCGAGCGAGTTCGCCGCGATGATCGTGAGCGCCAGCACGGCGCCGGTGGGCACCATCATCCAGGGCTGCTGGAAGATGAACCGGGCGGCGGTCTGGATCATGCCGCCCCAGGTGGGCTCGGGCGGCTGCGGCCCGAGGCCGATGAACGCGAGGCCGGCCTGCATCATGATGCCGACGCCGAAGAAGAGGACGAACTGCACGATCACCGTCGTGGACATGTTCGGCAGGACATGGCGGAAGCTCGCCGCCGTCGGCCGCACGCCGTCGACCGCGGCGGCCTCGACGAACAGCTGCTTCTGCAGCGCCTTGGCCTGGCCGAAGAAGATCCGGTAGAGGGCACCGAAGAGGAGCACGCCGAGAAGCGTCATCACGAGCGGCATGTTGGTGCCGACCGCCGCGATGAACGCGAGGATGATCACCGTCCCCGGCAGCGACATCACGATCTCGCTGACGCGGTTCATCGTCGCCTCTGCGCGCGGGCTGCGCACGGCCCACAGCGTGACCGGAACGGTGATGAGCACCGCGACGATCGGCGGGATGCATCCGATCGCGAGCGTCGAGGCTGCCGCCGTCACGATGCGCGACAGCAGATCGCGGCCGAGCTCGTCGGTGCCGAGGAGGTGCGCGGCGGACGGCCCCTGCAGCACGGCCGAGAGGTCCTGCTCGAGCGGTCCGTACCGCAGCCACAACGGCGAGGTCAGCGATGCGACGACCAGCCCGATGAGCCAGACGAGGGCGAGGACGGCGGTCGGCGACCGGAACAGCCGGGTGCCGCGCCGCCGCTCGGAGCGGCGGATGGTGAGGATGGAGGTGGTCGAGACCGTCATGATGTGCGCAGTTTCGGGTCGAGGGTGCGGTTGAGGGTCTCGAGGACCACGTTGACGATGACGACGACGAGCGTCGCGACGAGCACGAGAGCCTGGACGAACGGCAGGTCGGCCGAGCCGACGGCTGACTGCATGGCCTGGCCGATGCCGGGGAGCGCGAACAGCAGCTCGATCATCACCGAGCCGCCGAACAGCACGATGAACTGGACCGCGATGGTCGCGAGGATCGGCAGGCTGGCGCTGCGCAGCGCGTGGACGTAGATGATGCGACCACTCGGGGTGCCGACCGCGCGCAGGGTGCGGATGTGCTCCTGGGCCAGCGCCTCCGCCATGGATGCGCGCGTCTGCCGCGCGATGAACCCCGCTGAGGTGATCGCGATCGTGAGCACGGGGAGCACCAGGGACTTGAACCACTTCTCGGGGCTGACCTCGAAGGGGACGAAGCCCGTGGCCGGCAGCAGTCGCAGCTGCACGGCGAAGACGTAGACGAGCAGGATGCCGACCCAGAAGGCGGGCAGCGACAGCATGACGCCGGTGAGCACCGTGATGAACCGGTCGACGGCGCCGCGGCGGACGGCGGCGATCACCCCGAGCACAATGCCCAGCACGGCGCTGAGGATCGTGCCCCCGGCGGCGAGCGCCGCCGTGACCGGCAGCCGCTTCGCGATGTCGGGCCCGATCGGGCGCCCGTCGATCAGGGACGTGCCGAGGTTGCCCTGCAGCACCTGCCCGACCCAGACGAGGTACTGCTGGATCCACGGCTCATACCAGCCGATGGACTCGTTGTAGGCGACCACCTGCTCGGGCGTGGCGGACTGACCGAGCGCCACGCCGCCGGGCGTCGAGCCCGAGAGATGGACGAGCACGAACGCGATCCACGACGCGATCAGCAGCGTGAGCAGGGCCCACGCGACGCGCTTCAGAACGAAGATGAGCATCGGAACTCCTCCTGACGGCGGTGCCGGCGGGATGAGCCCGCCGGCACCGTCATCGGATCAGGATGCGGGCTGGATCGTGGCCAGGATCGGGAACGCCTCGGCGCCCGGGAAGGTGGGCTCTGCCACCTTCGCCGTGTTGTAGGCCCACGGTGCGAGCTGCTCGAACAGCGGGATGAGCCAACCCGAGTCGACGATCGCGCGGTTGAGGTCCTTCAGCGCAGCGGCCTGGGCCTCTTCGTCGCCCGTCGCTGCACCGTAGGCACCGGCGGCCGCCTGGATCTCGGGGTTCTCCGCACCGTGGAAGTTCGCGAAGCCGAACAGCACGCCGAACACGTTGCCCAGGGGGTTGGTCCAGGTCAGCGGCAGCGGACCGCCGAGCGGCTCGGTCTGCACGACCGCGAAGATCTCCTCGGTCGAGGCCGCGTTCTTCAGCGTCATGTTCACGCCGATCGCCTCCCAGTACGGCTGCAGCGCCTCGAGGTCGCGCTGGCTGGCGGACGAGATCGTGAAGGTGAAGTCGAACCCGTCGGGGTAGCCGGCCTCGGCGAGCAGGTCCTTCGCGGCGTCGGGGTCGTACGCGTACTCCTCGTCGAGTTCGGGCAGGTACCCGGCGTTGTCGGCCGGCAGGGCGTTCGCCGTCGGCAGCTCACCGGGGTGCACGGCGTTGACGTACGCCTCGCGGTCGATCGCCATCGAGAGCGCCTGGTAGACGCGCGGGTCCGCCCACTGCGGGCCGAGGGCCCCGGCCTTGTCGAACGCGACGATGTTCTGGACGGTGCCGCCGTTCGCGACGAGCCCGATGCCGGCCGACTCGACCTGCGCCTGCGTGTCGGACGTGATGAACGCCAGATCGACCTCGCCCGAGATCGCCGCGTTCACACGCGCCTGGGGGTCGAGGATCGGACGGAACTCATAGGTGTCGAACGGGTAGTCCGCTGCGGCGTCGTGGTCGTCCTTCTTCACGAGCAGGTACGAGTTGCCCTTGACTGTCGCGTCCTCGTCGACGGTGAGCGGGCCGGAGCCGTCCGGCGTCGTGTCGAGGCTGGAACGGTCCGCGGCCCCCGTGGGGCCGACGATGGCACCCGCGGGCAGCACGAGGTTCGCCTCGAATCCGGGCTGGGCTGCGGCGAAGGTGAGCGTGACGGTGTCGTCGTCGACGACCGTGACGTCCGAGATCTCGCTCTCACCGCCGGCGGCGAACCCGCTGTAGGCCGAGAGATCGGGATTGCCGCGGGCGTCGAGGTTCTCCTTGACGAGGTCGGCGCTCAGGGCGGTGCCGTCGTCGAACGTGGCCGTGGTGTCGAGATCGAGGGTCAGCTGCGTCTGGTCGTCGTTGTACTCGAACGACGTGACGAGGTCGGGCACGACCTGACCGTCCTCATCGAGGACGAACAGCGAGTCGTAGATGCCCTCGTAGAAGAACCGCTGCCCGCTGCCGTAGCGCACGGGGTCGTAGCCGAGCGCGGCCTGATCGGAGTCGAGTGCGATGGTGAGCTTCGACGTGTCAGCCACATCTCCGCCGTCGCTGGATTCGGCAGCTCCGCTGCAGGCGGTGAGGGTGAGGGTGAGGGCGGTGGCGGCGACGGCCGCAATGACGGCGGCGCCGCGGGTGGTGTGTCGGGACATCCTGATCTCCTGTGATCGGTGTGCTGCTGCGGACTTCGGTGTCGCGGATCGCCGTCGGGTGGCGCGATCCTTGGACCAAGGCTGACCCCGGACGACCCGTTTGGCCATTCGGATTCACCTGCTTCCCGTTAGCGAACGCCTAATGTGGCGGTCATCTCCGGATCCGCACAGTGAAACATGCTTTTATTGAGTGAACAACTATGGCAAGCTGTGGATGCCGAGAAAGGACTCGCCCATGACATCGCCCGTCTTCCCCTCCGATTTCCTGTGGGGCGTCGCCACCGCCGGACACCAGAACGAGGGCGACAACGTCCACAGCGACACCTGGTTCCTCGAGAACGTGACGCCCACCGTCTTCCAGGAGCGCTCCGGCAAAGCGACGAACGGATGGGAGCTGTGGGAGTCAGACCTCGACCTCGTCGCCGGACTCGGTCTGAACGCCTACCGCTTCTCCGTCGAGTGGGCGCGCATCGAGCCTCAGGAGGGCGAGTTCTCGGACGAGGCGCTCGCGCACTACGAGGCCGTGATCGACGGATGCCTCGCCCGCGGGCTCGCGCCGATCGTGACGTTCAACCACTTCACGTCGCCGCACTGGTTCGCGGCGCGCGGCGCGTGGCTCGACCGCGAGGCGCCGGAGCTGTTCGCCCGGTACTGCGGTGTCGTCATGGACCGCTTCGGCGACCGGATCGCCCTCGCCGTCACCTTCAACGAGCCGGACCTGCCCGAGATGCTGACGTGGGCGCACCTGCCCGAGTTCGTCGCCGAACTGGAGCGTCAGACGCTCGAGGCAGCCGGGCGGGAAGCCGGCGTCGAGACCTACCGCGCCGGCAACGTGATGCTGCGCAAGGACTTCGCCGGCATGCGCGCCGGCATGACCGCCGGCCATCGGGCAGGCAAGGCCGCGATCAAGGCGCGTCGCCCCGACCTGCGCGTCGGCCTCTCGCTCGCGCTGGTCGACGACGTCGCCGGTCCGGGCGGCGAGGCGACGCGCGACCGCAAGCGTGCCGAGGTGTACGAGCACTGGCTCGAACTCGCCCAGGGCGACGACTTCGTCGGCGTGCAGAACTACGAGCGCATCGCGTACGGCCCCGAGGGACAGCTCCCGCCCGAGCCCGACGCGAGCCTCAACGGCATGGGCACCACTGTCGAACCCGATTCGCTGCGTGGTGCCGTCGAGTACGCCTACTCCGTCGCGCGCGTTCCGGTCCTCGTCAGCGAGCACGGCGTGGGCACGCCGGATGACAGCATCCGTGCCGCGTTCATCGAGCCGTCGCTGGCCGGTCTGGCACAGGCGATCGCCGGCGGCGTGCCCGTGATCGGCTACTGCCACTGGACGCTGATGGACAACTTCGAGTGGATCTTCGGCTACGGCCCGCAGCTCGGACTCCACAGCGTCGACCGCGAGAGCTTCGAACGCACCGCCAAGCCCAGCGCGGAGGTGTACCGCCGGCTCGTGGATCGGTTCCGCTCGGCGGGCTGAGCTCGCGTCGCTCCTGCGCGACGCGACCGCACCGGGCAGCAGGCTGCTGCGGGCCGCGGGAGGGCATCAGCGCCATCGATGCGCGCGATCACGGAATCGGTCTTCGCCGATCTCCTCGGAACCCCTTCAATGAGGGTGGAGTCAAAGGAGATTTCAATGACGAAGCCCAACCTCGAGGTCGCCCAGACGACGACCCCTCGACGCGCCGGAGCCTGGCAGGCAACCCTCCTGCTGGCCGGCAGCTGCATGCCCGTGATGGGGTCGGTCCTCATCACACCGGTCCTGCCCCAGCTCTCGGAGCACTTCGGCGACCAGCCGGGTGCCGATGTGCTGGTGCCGATGATCGTCGCGATCCCGGCGCTGATGATCGCGCTGTTCGCGCCGTTCGCCGGGCAGATCATCGACCGCACCGGTCGCAAGACCCTGCTGGTCGTGGCGATGTTCGCCTACGCCGTGGCCGGCACCGTGCCGGCGTGGCTCGACAACCTGACCGGCATCCTGATCAGTCGTGCGTTCGTCGGCCTGTTCGAAGCGGCCATCATGACCGTCTGCACGACGCTCATCGTGGACTACTTCCACGAGGAGCACCGCCGCAACAGGTACCTCAGCCTGCAGACCGTCGCCACGACCCTCGGCGCGACGGTGTTCATCGCCGTCGGGGGCGCGGTCGGCTCGGCGGGCTGGCATGCGCCGTTCTGGATCTACGCCATCGCGATCCCGATCGCCGTCGCCATGGTGTTCTCGCTGTGGGAGCCCGGCCGCGGCGACTCCACCGACCTCCACGTGCCGACCGGCGAGAAGGCCCGCGTGCCGTGGCGCATCCTCGGCCTGCCGCTCGTGGTCACCCTCTTCGGCGGCTTCACCTTCTACGTCATGATCATCGAGGTCAGCTACCTCGTCGTGGGCACCGGCGTGGCCGCCGACGACACGGCCACGATCGGCCTGGTCGCGGCGATCGCGTCGCTCGCCACGGCGGCCGGCGCCTTCACGTTCCCGCGCATCGCGAAGGCGGGCACGCGGCTGCAGCTCCCGCTGGCGTTCGGGCTCCAGGCCGTGGGTATGGTCATCGTGTGGCTCTTCGACGGCTTCGCCGGGGTGCTGGTCGGCGCGATCGTCGCGGGCTACGGCTCGGGCATCCTGCTCCCCTCGCTCGTCACGTGGGTGGTCTCGCGGACCCGGTTCGAGGAGCGCGGCCGCGCGACCGGCTGGTGGACCGCCGCCTTCTTCTTCGGGCAGTTCGTCACGCCGCTCCTGATGGGCGCGCTCACTGCCGGCACCGGCGCGCCGCTGCCGGTCGCCGTGGGCATCGTCGGCATCGCGGCCGCGATCGTCGCCGCGATCCTCGCATTCGTCCTGCCCCGGCAGCAGCCCGCCCCGGTGACGGCCGCCTGATCGATCCGGAGAGCGGATGCCGCGGCATCCGCTCTCCGGAATCACCAGGTCGCGGCGAGTCCCCTTCGACCGTCGCGGCCACGTGGCTGAGTCCCTGCCGGCAAGCGACTGCCGCACCCGCGGGTCCCGTGCTCAGGCGGTGGCGGGCCGCGGCTCGACCGTGGCCGAGGCCTCGTCGGACAGCCGCCCGTGCGGCAGCAGCACTGCAGCCACGATGCCGAGCGCGTACACGGCGGCGAGCGCGAGGAAGACGGGCGCGAACACGTCTCGGTAGATGCCCGCGACACCGGCTTGAACCGCGGGCGACGCGGCCTGCACCAGCGCAGGGGTCAGCGTCGCGTCATCCATGGCGGAGGGCAGCAGTGCGGCCACGCCGAAGCCGATGACCGCGCCGATGATCGCGGTCGTCACGGTGGAGCCGACCTGACGAACGATGTTGACGCTCGCCGTGACCGCCCCGATGTCCTTCGGCGGTGCCGCGCTCTGCACGACGGCGACGATGAGGCTCATGAACGCGCCGGTGCCGAGGCCGACGACGGCCATCACGACCATCGGCACCCACAGCGGCATGCCCACCGGAAGGAGCGCCATGACCAGCAGGCCGAGGGCGCCGAGCGTGGTGCCGAGGATCGGGTACACGCGGTAGCGGCCGGTACGGCTCGCGAGGAATCCGCTCAGCAGGTTGCTGACCAGCATGCCGAAGACGGTCGCGATGGGGACGAGCCCCGACACGGTCGCGCTGGTGCGGTATGCCATCTGGACGTAGGTCGGCAGGTATGCCGTGATCGAGAACAGCCCGATGCCGATGATCGCCGAGAGCGCCGTTCCCGCCGCGATCGTGCGGTCCGCGAACAGCCGCAGCGGCACGATCGGCTCCGCGGCCCGCCGCTCGACGAAGAAGAAGGTCATCAGCGCCAGCAGAGAGACGGCCAGCGCCCCGAGGGCGCCGGCGCGCGCGGCCGGATCGGCGAACCAGGTCACTGCCAGCACGAGCGCGACGAGCGCGACGGTGAAGGTCGTGGCCCCCGCCACGTCGAACCGGCCGCGAGCGCCGCCCTCGATGTGCGGCACGGCGATGAGGGCGAGCACGAGCGCGGCGACGCCCACCGGAAGGTTGATCCAGAACACCCACGGCCAGCCCCAGTAGTCCGTGATCAGTCCCCCGACCAGCGGGCCCACCAGGATCGCGATCGGGAACGCCGCGCCGATCACGGCCATGTACTTCGGTCGCTCGCGGGGGGTGCTCACCTTGGCGACGATCGTCTGCGACATGAGCTGCAAGCCGGCCGAGCTCGCGCCCTGGATCACGCGCGCGACGATGAGCCACGCCATGTCGGTGGCGAAGCCGCACAGCAGCGATGCGATCAGGAACGCGACGAGCGACGTGTGGAAGACGGCACGTGGGCCGAGAACATCGCCGAGCTTGCCGAACACGGGGAGCAGCACGGTGCTCGCGAGCGTGTAGCCCACGACCACCCAGCTCATGTGCTCGAGGGCGCCGAGCTCACCCGCGATCGTCGCGAGCGAGGTCGAGACTATCGTGTGATCGAGCGCGCCGAGAAAGCCGACGACGAGAAGGGAGGCGACGAGCAGTCGCGTTCTGGCGGGAGAGAGTGGCATACGGGGCGCCCGACCGATCGGGCCGTCGACGCGACCGGATGTGCCCCGGCCGCAACCTCACGGACGGGATCGAGTTCGGCAGAACCCCAACGTCACGTCGATTCTAGTCCGACTTCTGCTCTTTTTCAACTAAAGATGCCGACGACGCCGCGACGCCTGCTCGGATGCGATCGCTCATGTACTTGGCGGCACCGGCCGCGGTGAAAGCACCGTCGACGGGGATCTCGGCGCCCGACACGTACGCCGCGGCGTCCGACAGCAGGAACGCGACCACCTGGGCGACCTCGTCCGCCTCGCCGAACCGCTCCAGCGGTGTGAGCTCGAGCTGCGCGGCACGCATCGCCGGAGGCGCTGCGGCCGTCATCTCGGTCTCGATGAAGCCGGGGTGCACGATGTTCACCCGGATGCCGCGCGGCCCGTACTCGTTCGAGGCGACGTGGGTGAGCCCGCGCAGGGCCCACTTCGACGTCGTATAGGCGGCCGTGTAGTGGGCGGTGAGCCCGGCGGCCGACCCGACGTTGACGATCGATGAACCGGCGCCCATCAGCGGCGCGAGATGACGGATGCCGAGCATCGGCCCTGTCGTGTTCACGGCGAGCACGCGATCCCAGTCGGCGCGCTCGGTCTCGGCGAGGCGGGCACGGTGGGTGATGCCGGCGTTGTTGACGAGACCGCGCAAAGACGATCCGCCGAGCGAAACGCGCAGCTCGGCCGCGAGCTCGATCCAGGCCGCCTCGTCGGTCACGTCCAGCCGACGATACGCAACGCCGGTGCCCTCGTACGCCGGCATGATGTCCGCCAGATCCGTCGCGATGACACGCGCACCCGACGACGCGAGCAGCAGTGCGGCGGCCGCGCCCTGGCCGCCGGCCGCGCCGGTCACGACGACCGTGCGCCCCTCGAGACCCGGCAGGTGCGTCATCGTTCCTCGCGCCGCCGCAGCCGCGGCCGCGGGCGCGCCGGTGGCACGTCGGGCGCCGGCACCGCAGCGCCGACGGTGCCGACGAGCTCGCCGATGCCCTCGACCACCATGTGCACTTCGTCGCCCTCTCGCAGGGGCGGCGGCACGAGGCCGCCGTTGCGTCCCCACAGCTCGCCGAGGCATCCGCCGTTGCCCACCGTGCCGCTGCCCAGCACATCGCCCGGCACGACGCGCGAATTGCGCGACGCGTACGCGACGAACTCGGGGAACGGCCAGCCGGCATTGGACACCAGGTCTTCGCCGATGAGCTCGCCGTTGACGTAGACCTCGGCGCGGATCGCGAGGAAGCCGGCGGCGTCGAGGAAGGGCTCGAGCTCGTCGGCCGTGACGATCCACGGGCCGAGCGCGGTGCCGAAGTCCTTGCCCTTCGCGGGGCCGAGGCGCACCTTCATCTCGCGGCCCTGCAGGTCGCGGGCCGACCAGTCGTTCATGATCGTGTACCCGAAGACGACGGATGCCGCGTCCTCCGGCGTCAGGTTGGACTCGCCGACGTCGCGCGTCGCGCCGATGATCACCGCGACCTCGAGCTCGAAGTCGAGCCGCTCGGTGACGGGCGGGCGCAGCACGTCGCCCGGACCGAGGATCGTGTGCGGGTTCGTGAAGTAGAACGTGGGAGCCTCGTACCACTCGTCGGCGACGTGGCTCTTGCCTTCCACGCCCGCGCTCACGCCCTCGACGTGCTCCTCGAAGGCGACGAAGTCGCGGACGGATGCCGGCACAAGGGGTGCGAGCAGCCGCACATCGGAGAGCGGCGTGCCGGCGTCGTCGTGCACCCGCGCGAACGCCGCGCGAGCGGCATCCACTCCCCCGGCGAGGATGTCGGCGACGGTCAGCCCGTCCGGGAACGCGACGACGCGGTCGTCGACGACGAAGCCCTCGCCGACGGTGATCTTGTGACTCCAGCGCGCGATCCTCATGCGGACCCCTTCTCTCCTGCCGTCAGCCTGTCAGGCGCGGCACTCCAACGGCTGGGCGCCGTTGTACTCGTACATGTCCTGCCACGCGGAGGGGATGTCGGGCTGCCCGCCCTCCACCTCGGCCATCGCGCGATGCAGGTTCCCGACGATCCGCTCCCGCTCGGCGAGCCCGGAGAACCGGCCGAGGTCCAGCGTGCGCGCCGCCTCGAGCGGCGAGAGGCCGCGGGAGCGGGCGTCGGCGGCGGCGTCGATGAGGAACCGCAGGTATTCCGCCACCGGAGCGAACAGCTCGGGTCCGCCGACCGGGCCGTGCCCGGGAACGACGATCTCGGGCTGGAGCGACGCCATCTGCTCGAGGGCGCGCAGCCAGCCGGCGGGCGAGCCCGACAGCGCGAACGGGGTGCCGCCGTGGAAAACGAGGTCGCCCGTGAAGAGCACGCGCTCCGCAGGAAGCCAGACGTAGGCGTCGCCCGTCGTGTGCGCCGGCGTCCCCGGATGCCGCACGTCGATCCGTCGCCCCTCGGGCGCGATCGTCAGGTGATCGTCGAACACGATCGTCGGCAGCCGCGGTGTCGCGGCGCCTTGGACGAACGGCGCGAAGATGTGCGGTGCGAGCCGGTGCGGTACCCGCAGATCGTCGGCCACGCGGCGGTGCGCGATGATCTCGGCATCCGGCAGCAGCGATGCGCCGTTGCAGTGATCCGGATGTGAGTGGGTGAGCACCACCCGCCGGATCGGCGAGGACGCGACCTGTGCGGCCGCGGCGAGGTACGCGCGCGTCCTCGCCTCCGTCGAGGCGACGTCGATGCTGGTGGCACCGCCGGCATCGTCGACGAGCCCCGTGTTGTTGATCATCCACCCGCCGTCGGGCTGGACGTACGCCCAGACCCCGTCGGCGAGCCGCTGCATGCGCGGCGCATCGGTCACGCGGCGCTCTCCTTCGAGAAGCGCGGCAGCGTCAGGAGGATGACCGTGGCGATCACCATCATGGATGCCGCGGTGATGAGCGGAATGCTGTAGCTCCCGGTGGCATCGAACGCGAAGCCGGCGGTGACCGGGCCGAAGGCGCTGCCGATCATGAACACGCTGTAGACGATGCTGTAGAGGGTGCCGAAGGCGCGCGGGCCGAAGTAGCGCGAGCTGAGGTACCCCATGAGGTCGATCTCGGCGCCGAATCCGATGCCGATGAGGAGCGCGGTCAGCGGGGCGAAGCTCGGGCCGGCCCACAGCAGGAGCAGGCACCCCAGCGCGGCAGCGAGGAAGAGGGGGACGGCGACATAGGTGGCGTAGAACCGGTCGAAGAGCCAGCCGATCAGCGGCCGGGCGATGACGGTCCCCACTCCGACCAGCGACGACAGGAACGCGGCCCGCACTGGATCGACTCCGGAGTCGATCAGCAGCGGAACGAAGTGGGGCACCATCGTCAGCAGCGCCCAGCCGAGGAGGAAGAAGACGACGCACAGGCTCCAGAACGCCCGGTTGCGCAGGGCGGTCGCGACCGTGAGTCCCGGCAGTGTGGAGCGGTCCACCGCCGCGACGGTTGCCGGGGCGCTGAGGCGGGCGAAGAACACGAGGACGAACGGCAGCGCACCGAGCAGCGCCATCGTGAGGTAGGCCGCGCGCCAGCCGTTGTCGGCGATCACGATGCCCATGAGCGGCGGCAGGAACAGACCGGCCGCGCCGAGCCCGCCGGCGACGATGCCCAGGGCGATGCCGCGGCGACGGTCGAACTTCTCGACGACGGCCTTGGAGTACGTCACGGCCGAGGTTCCGGCGCCCAGGATGCCGGCGAGCGCGTAGAACGCGAGGAAGGTCGCGAGGCTCGTGGTGAACAGGCCGATCATGACGAGCATGAGCACGAACAGCGGGATCGAGATGACCGCGACGCGCTTGACGCCGAACCGGTCGAGGAATCTGCCGACGAAGGGGAGGGCTGCCGCGAGGCCGAGCGAGCTCATCAGTGACGCGAGGTTGATCTCGCCGCGCCCCCAGCCGAACTCCGCCTGCAGCGGCACGACCATCGTGCCCAGGATGTAGCCCAGCGAACTGAGGCCCACCGCCGCGCCGAACGTGCTGAACACGAGCGTCGGCCATCCGCGGCGGAACTCGCCGGATGCCTTGGCCTGGGATGGGCTGGGTGACGTGATGGTCTCGGCCATTGGGGTACTGCTTCCTTCAACGGTGAAGTCGGATGCCGCGCGTCCGCGCGCGACGCTCCATGCTTTCAACGGCGTAGTATTCATGCAATCTGCAATCGGGCATGCGTGGTATCCACGCCATGGATAGGAAGGCGGCAGTGGCGACGTTCGATCTGAACCTGCTGCGTCCGCTCCTGGCGCTGCTCGAGGAGCGCAACGTCACGCGCGCCGCCGAGCGGCTGCATCTGAGCCAACCCGCCACCTCGGCCGCGCTGGCCCGGCTGCGCCGGCACTACGACGACGACCTGCTGGTGCGCGCCGGTCGCACGATGCAGCTCACGCCGTTCGCACGGGATCTTCTTCCAGCCGTGAGTCGCGCCGTGCGCGAACTGGAGCCGGTGATCGACCGGAAGGAGTCCTTCGATCCCGCCCAGACAGAGCGGCGCTTCGTCATCGGTGCGACGGACTACATGACGGCGATCCTCGCGGGGCCCCTGCTGCGGACGCTCTCGGAGGAGGCCCCGCGCGCGTCCGTCGACTTCGTGCCGCAGCCGGAGCGCGACGGAACGCTCAGTCCGTACAGTCGGCTGGACGTGATCGTCGGACCGGTCGGCTTCAACATCCCGGGACACAGCCAAGAGCTGTTCACCGATGACTTCGTGCTCATCGCCGATCCCGGGAACGCCGCGCTGTCCGCTCCGGAGCCGAGCATCGCGCGCCTGTCGGAACTGCCGCACGCGATCGCCTACCTGAACGACCCCGACCACGACAACATGCAGGACGTCCTGCGCAGGGCCGGCATCGATCATGTCGTCGGCGCGCGGCTGTTCGGTCTCGCCTCTCTCCCGCTGCTCGTGTCGGGCACCGAGATGGTGGCGCTCGTGCCCCGGATGCTGGCCGCGAAAGCGTCGCGCACCCTTCACCTGGCGATCTTCGAGCTGCCCGAGGGAATCACGATCCCGATGACGGAGTGCGTCTACTGGCACCCCCGCGACGAGGATGACGCCGCCATCGTCTGGCTGCGCGAAGCGCTGATGCGCACCGTCCCCTCGCTGTCGCGCGAGCCCAGCGGACCGCTGCCGAAGCGCCTGCGCCTGACACCGTGACGATCGGATCAGGCGCCCCCGTCTCCTGCGCGGGAACCGCCCGCGCACCGGGCGATCCTCATGCCGGCACCTTGGTCGCGAGGAGCGCGGCGGCGTTGCCGCCGAGGATGCGCTGGGTGAGCTCGGCGGGCAGGCCGGCGCCGCGCACGAACGAGACCGGGTCGTCCAGGCCCATGTCGAACGGGAAGTCGCTGCCCAGCAGCACGCGCCCCGCGCCGGCCGCTTCGACCAGGTGCCTGAGCGCGACCGGGTCGTGCACGACGGTGTCGAACCAGAGCTTCTTCAGGTAGCTCGACGGCTCGTGCACGCAGCCGTGGGCCTCTGGCCGCACGCGCCACGCGCGGTCGGACCGGCCGATCGCGAACGGCAGGTAGCCGCCGCCGTGAGCGGCGACGATCTTGAGGCCGGGGTGGCGGTCGAGGACGCCCGCGAAGATCAGGTGCGACAGCGCGACGGCGTTCTCGGTGGGCTGGCCGACGGTGTTCGACAGGTAGAACCGGTCGAGCCGTTCGTCGAGGCTGCAGCCGAACGGGTGCAGGAACACGATGCAGCCGAGTTCGGCCGCGCGCACCCAGAACGGCTCGAGTCGTTCGTCCGACAGTTCGACGTCGCCGGCGAAGGACGAGATCTCCACGCCGGCGAGTCCCCTGCCGAGCACGGCGTCGTCGAGGTACTCGACGATCCGCGACGGATGCTGCAGCGGCACGACGCCGAGCCCGGTGAGCCGGTCGGGCGCCTGCGCGACGTGCTCGGCGATGAGGCGGTTGGTCTCCATGGCGACCCACACCGCAAGACCCTCGGGCGCCCACGGGTAGAAGTGGTTGGGGGACACGCTGACCCACTGCCGCTCGACGCCCTGCGCGTTCATCGCAGCCAGCCGAGCGTTCACGTCGGTGAGCTGCGGGATGCGCGCGCCGACCATCGCCCCGGAGGCCTGCAGGCTCTCGACGCCGTTGCGGCGACGCTCGAGGTCGGCGGCCTCGGCCACGCCCTCCGGCGCCCGCCGCTCCACCTCGGCATGCAGCGCGGGCAGGAGCAGGTGGGCGTGGACATCGGTGACCGCGGTGCCGGTGATCGCTCCGGCTTCGCCGGCGCTCATGCGGGCTGCGCCATCTTCTGTGCGATGCCGAAGATCAGCCCGCCGGCGTCCGCGTCGCGGTTGCCGTCGATCTGCCACTGGCCCAGCTGGACGGATGCCTCCACCACCGCGGTCGCGCGCGGCAGCCGTCGTGCGTGGAACTCGTCCCACAGCCCCTGGTCCACGGCGTCGCGCGAGGTGAGCAGCTCGGTCAGCACGAAGGCGTCTTCGAGGCCCTGCGCCGCGCCCTGGGCGATCGTCGGCGGGCACGAGTGCGCGGCATCCCCGATGATGACGACCCGCCCGCGGTTCCACGGCTCGGTCACGATGTGCTGGGTGAACCAGGTGTAGTTCGCGTGCGCTCCCTTCTCGAGGTCGGCGCGGATGGCGTTCCAGGGTCCGCCGTACGCGCGCGACTCCTCGAGCATGATGCGCGTGGCGTCGTCGTCCGAGACGGCGAAGCGATCCTGCGCCTTCTCGACGAGGAAGGCGTACATCGTGTCGTCGCCGGTCGGCGTGTAGCCAGCGATGTAGACCGGGCCGCCGTAGTACAGCTCGCTGCGCACGACGTCGGCGGGGCGCGAGACGAACGTGCGCCAGATGCCCATGCCCGTCGACTGCGGCTTCTCTTCGATGCCGATGAGCTCGCGCACGGTCGAGTGCAGCCCATCCGCGCCGATCACGAGGTCGTACTCCCCCGCGCTCTCACCATCGACGATCACGTTCACGCGGTCGCCGGCCGCGTCCTCCAATGCGGTGAGCTTCACGCCGAAGCGCACCCGAGCGCCGGCCTTCTCGGCATGGGCCAGCAGGATCTGCGCGAGAGCGGGCCGCGGCATCCCCATCGCCGCCGGATAATCCGGCCCGCCCGTCTTGACGTCCGGAAGCTCGGCGACGATCGGCGCGGCCGGACCGGGCGCACGCAGGTTGAGGCCTTCGAAGGGGTAGCCGGCAGCGCGGATGTCGTCCCACGCGCCCAGCGCGTCGAAGACCCGCAGGGCGTTGCCCTGCAGCGAGATGCCGGAGCCCAGCGGGCTGAGCTCCGGCTTCGCCTCGAAGACGTCGACCTCGACGCCCGCCTTCGCGAGCTGGATGGCGGCGGCGAGGCCGGTGACTCCGGCGCCGATGACGGCGACCTTGTGTACGGCGGTCATGTCAGAACCTCTCTGTTCTTCAGGATGATGTTCGGGTCAGAGGATGGCCACGGGGTTGATCGGCGAGCCGACCGCTCCAGTGATCGGCAGGGGTGCGGCCGAGAGCAGGAACTCCCAGCGGCTTCGCGCGGCGCACGCGGCGCCGAGCTCTTCGAGGTTCCACATCTCGCCGATCGTGAGCCCCATGTTCGGGATGACGACCTGGTGCAGCGGCTGGAACGCCGGCGCGTCGAACTCGTTGGGCCGAACCTCGAAGCCCCACGTGTCGGTCGCGATGGCGGCGATCTCGGTGCGGTGCAGCCATCCCGCCGTCGTCAGCGAGAGCCCCGGCGCCGGGCCCCCTGCGTAGTCGCCCCAGCCCTCGCGGCGCGTGCGGCCGTACTGGCCGGTGCGCACCAGGACGATGTCGCCGCGTCCGACGGCGCTCGAGGCGCCCTGCGCCGCGATCGTCGCCTCGATGTCGGCGACGGTGACGGCGTAGCCGTCGTCGAGCTCACCCGATTCCGGGTGGATGTGCCGGCCGACGTCGAGCAGCACACCACGGGAGACGATGACGGATGCCGCGTGCTCGATGCCCGTGACGAGGTCGCCCTCGCTCGTGACGACGTCGCCGGCACGGCGGCCGTTCCAGGCGGTGCCGTGGTCGAAGATGTGCCCGAGACCGTCCCACTGCGTCGAGCACTGCAGCGGCATCGCGATCACGTCGTCGGCTCCGCCGATGCCGTGCGGAAAGCCCTGGTTGCCCCGCTCGGCGTCGACGCCCGTGTCGGTCATGGTGTGCACCGGGTTGGTGCGTCGACGCCAGCCCTTCTGGGGACCGTTCGTGTCGAACGCCTGCGCGAGCGAGATGACCACACCGTCGCGCACGAGCGCCGCGGCATCGACGCGCTGGGCGGGGTCGATGAAGTTGAGCGTGCCGAGCACGTCGTCGTCACCCCAGCGACCCCAGTTGCGGTAGGCCGCCGCGCGCGCGGCGATCTCACCCTCGGGGTGGCTGCGGTCGAGGTCGGCCGGGTTCTCGGAGGGTGCGGCACTCATGCCTCGCTCGATTCCCGGTCGTTGAGCGAGCGAAGCGAGTCGAAACGTCGCGAGCCGACCTCGCTCGCCGGTCCGAGGCGTTTCGTCTCGGTCGCTGACGCTCCCTCGCTCAACGACCGGGGCTTCTGGCGCTGGATCACCGCGCGGCCTCCTCGGCGACGCAGCGGACGACCTGGGTGCCGAGGTGGGCGATGGTGCCGGTCATGACGTCGCCATCGCGGAGGAACCGCTTCCAGTGCTGTCCGTTGCCGGCGGGGCTGCCGGTCAGCAGGATGTCGCCCGGCAGCAGCGGCATGGTCTGCGACGCGCCCGACACGAGAGCGGGGATGTCGAAGAGCAGGTCGCTGGTCGAGGCATCCTGCATCACCTCGCCGTTGAGCTCGAGCCGCACACTCAGGTCGGACCCGTCGACGAACGTGGCCGGCACGAGGAACGGCCCCGTCGGCAGGAAGCCGGGGGCGTTCTTCGCCCGGTACCAGTCCGTCCCGATCTCCTTCATGTCCTTGCGGAAGACCAGATCGCGCGTGGTGATGTCGTTGACGATCGTGTACCCGGCGACGTGGTCGAGCGCTTCTTCGCGAGAGACGCGGAAGGCCTCGCGGCCGATCACGACGGCGAGCTCCAGCTCCCAGTCGTGCACGTCGCTGTAGGCCGGCAGCGTCAGCGGCACGTCATCGCCGACCACGCAGGCGGGCAGGCCTATGAAGAAGTACGGCTCGCCGTTCGCCGCACGGTCGTCCATCATCTTGGCGGCGAACTCGCGCGCCTCCTCCGGGGTGCGGTCGGAGTTGTTGGTGAGCCCGGCCGCCACCAGCTCGATCACGTGCTGCCGGTAGTTCGCGCCGGTCTGCAGCACCTGTCGCGGCTCGACCGGCGCGGTCAGCGTCACGTCGGCCAACGGCATCCATCCGCCCTCGGCGCTCTTCGTGAGCATCGCCAGCCGGTCCCAGTCGGGGGCGGCGAGGAAGTCGTTCAGGCTCGCAGCGCCCAGTTGCTCGGGAGTGAGCGGGCGGATGCGGTCTGCGGCCACGAGGCCCAGACGCACGGCATCCCCCTCCCGATAGCGGGCGAGGGCGAAGGGGGCATCGGGTCCGGTCGACGTCGTCGTCATGTCTGCTTCCTATGGATCGAATGGTGCGGCCGGGGCGGCGCGATCGGCGCCACCCCGGCCGGGTCTCAGCCCTGGCCGTGCTTGGCGTAGGGGTTGAAGAGCGCTTCCTTGATCTCGTCGGGCACGCCCTCCTCGGTCGCCGACGGACCGTCGGCGGGCGGGAACGACTCGGTCATCGACATCGGCATGGCGCTGTTGCGGTAGAAGTTGTTCGAGCCCTGCGAGGGCTTCCACGTGTTGGGTTCCCAGTCGGGCACGTAGTTGCGGTAGCCGCCGGTGTTCAGCTCGATCCGCAGGCTCGACGGCTCGCGGTAGTAGAGGAAGTTCTGCTCGCCGATGCCGTGGATCGACGGGCCGTACTCGATCGGGTAGCCGTTCTCACCCAGCACGTCGGCCGCGATGAGCAGCTCTTCACGGGTGTCGACCCAGAAGGCGTAGTGGTTGATGCGGCCGGCGCGGCTCGAGCCGTCGAGCACGACGCCGAGGTCGTGCGACTTCTCGTTGGTGGTCAGCACCGAGAACACCGAGATCGGCGCCTCGTCGAGGATCGTCTTGGCCATGATGCGGAACCCGAGGACGTCGTTGTACCAGGCGGCGAACGCGTCGACGTCGCTGCACGCGATCGTGACGTGATCCAGCTGACGCGGTGCCCCGGCGACCTTGCTGCGCCGCGACGGACGGTCGGGGTAGATCGAGGCAGCCTCACCCGCGAGCGCGTTCGCGTCGGTGGCGTGGTGGCGCGTGACGTCCCAGTGGAGCGTCATCGAGTGACCCCACGGGCCGGTGAACCGGTAGGCGCGGCCGATCTGGGGCACGTCGTCGAGCCATTCGCCCTCGACGCCGGCGGCCTCGATGCGGCGGGCGGCCTCGTCGAGCGCCTCGGCGCTCGACGTACGCCAGGCCATCGTCTCGAGTGCCGGCTCGTCGCCAGGCACCACGACGACGGAGTACGCGTAGTAGTCGCCCCAGCAGCGCAGGTAGACGGCGCCGTCGACGCGATCGACCTCGATCAGGCCGACCTGGTCCTTATAGAACTCGACAGATGCCTCGACGTCCGGCGACGTGATCGCGACGTACGACAGGTGGGACAGCAGTTTGATCATCTTCGATCGGTTTCCTTTCCGAAGGGGCGGGAGACTCCGATTGGGAACTGCCCCGCACACTACTTTCGTCCGCCACGCGCTATCCAGGAAGCCGATTCTGCCTATGCGACGAATCAGCACTGTTTATGGCGTCGAGAAGCAGCGCGGCGACCGCCTCGTCGTGACGGAGGTCGGCGAGATCGCCGGTCTCCGCGCCGCCGACGGCATCGATGGCCCGACGCAGCGCGACGCGGCGGCGCGATTCGTACCGCACGGGCAGGTGGCGCGCTCCCGACGCAGAGGTCACGACGACGGATGTCGCGCCCGATCCGTCGACGACCACCTCCGTGCGCTCCGGGCCGATGGCGAGGGCCCTCAGCCGTGGCGCGGCAGAGGCATCCGCCAGGACGGTGGCGACGAGCGTCGCGGCACGCGCCCCCGCCGGAGATCGGGCATCGGTGCGCAGCAGCGCGATGATGCCGTGCCGGCCCGCGCGCACCTCGTCGACGGACAGCTCACCGCCGCTCAGCACTCGCAGCCAGCCGACCGCGTCGCGCACAGCCTCGGGCAGAGCGACCGCGGCGGCCGAGCACTCGACCGTGAAGAGCGCGGCGTCGACCGCGGCATCACCGAGAGCGGCGTCGGGACGCAGCCGCTCACGGTCGACGATCACAGGAATCCCCGGCGGGAACGCAGTCGGCGAACCGGGCGCCGGGTCGGCGACGACGACAGCGGCAGCACCGGTCAGTCCGCTTCGTCCCCGACCGCGAGTGCCGTCGATCACCGCGATCGCCCCGTCCGCCGCATCGACCGCCCGAGCGCGCAACGGCAGCTCGGCGATGGCGACCCGGTAAGGCGCGAGGGCCGTCGTCACGCCGATCATGACGCCATCGCCTCTCGCACGGCGTCGGCTGCGGCATCCGCGAGATCGATCGCGTAGCGCGCATCCGCCAGCAGCTCGTCGTACTCGACCACCTCGGCACCGTCCAGGGTCGCGGCGAGCGCCTCCCACTCGGCGACGTACCCGTCGCCCGCGGACCGCGGATACTCGATCACGCGGCCTTCGATATCACGGACGCGCACCACCGCACTCCCGTCGTGCGTGAAGGCGGGCCGGAATTGCACCTCGAGCTCGTCGAGCGATGTGCCGATCGTCATGCGCCACAGCGCGTCGGCCCCACCCGGGAGCATGACGGCGTTCAGTTGCACCAGCACGCCGCCGGCGACGAACCCGACCGCAAAGCCGATCGGTGCGACCGGGCGCGCATAGACCACCTCCTCGAGCCGCGGCGCGAGATCGCGCACGATGGGCAGGTCGTGCACACCGAGGCCGACGATCAGCTGCCTGACGACGGATGCCGCGACCTCGGCGTCACCCCAGTCCGGCTGCCGGCGGGTCGGCGACTCGGCGGCGGGCGCGAACTCGGTGACGAGGTCGTGGTAGCGCGCATTCGGTGGGAGAGCGACCGTGATCGAGACGGTGCGGACGCGGCCGCCATGCGCGACGAGGTGGTGCTTCGCGCTGACCCACGCGGGATCGAACAGGTGATTGGTGCCGACGACCAGCGCGGTCCCGGCGGCACGGCACTCCTGGATCACCGCCTCGGCCTCGTCCTGGGTGAGCGCGAGAGGCTTCTCGCACAGCACACCCCGCTTGCCCGCAGCGACGGCCGCACGCACCTGCGCGGCGTGGAGGTGCGGCGGACTGCAGATCGCCACGGTCTCGACCCTCGGGTCGGCGAGCAGCTCTGCGGCGCCGACAGAGTGGGCCGCCCCGCTGCGCGCCGCGAGCGCCGCGGCGCCCCCGCTGCCGCCGTCGGAGACGTGCACGACCTCGACCCTGTCCGCGAGCCTCGCCAGTGTCGGCAGGTGCAGGGCCGACACGCCCGGTCCCGCCCCGATGACGCCGACGCCGCTGCGCATCCGATCTCCCTCGATCCTGAGTCAGGTTCCGCGCGATGTCTGCACTCGAGCCTGGAAACACTTACGTATCAAGCGTACCTAAGTGGCGACATCCCGAACTATAGAGGTGGCTTATATCCGCATTCACTGCATTGAGTTGTGTCAAGATCGACCATGGCCAGCGAATCCACCCTCCGTTTCGGCGCCCAGACCGACGAGGTCACCAGCCTGCTGCGCATCGTCAACATGGTGCGTCGCGGCGAGGCGACGACCCGCCCCGAGATCGGCCGCGTCACCGGCCTCGGTCGCGGCGTGGTCACGCAGCGGGTGGATCAGGCCATCGAGATGGGCTACCTCCAGGACGGTGAGTTCGGGCCGTCCTCGGGGGGACGCGCGCCCCGCACCCTGCGGTTCCGCGCCGAGCGGGGGCGCATCCTGGTGTGCGCACTGGGCGCCCTCCACATCCACATCGGGATCGCCGCGCTCGACGGCGACATCGAGGACCACATCGATCAGGGCTGGGACATCGCCCGCGGACCGGCGGAGACGCTCGACACGGTCATGGCGATGATCGACGAACTGCTGGGCCGCAACCCCGAGGTGCCGGTCTGGGCGGTGACCGTCGGCGTTCCCGGCCCGGTCGACTTCAACAGCGGTCGGCCCGTGGCACCGCCCATCATGCCCGGGTGGAACGGCTTCGACGTGCGGCGGCGATTCGAGCAGCGCTTCGATGCGCCGGTCTGGGTAGACAACGACGTCAACCTGCTCGCCTTCAGCGAGCGCGCACGGCGGGGCGACGACAGGCTGGACCTCATCTACGTCAAGGTGGGCACCGGCATCGGCGCCGGCCTGCTCTCGCAGGGGCACGTCCACCGGGGGGCGAACGGCGCAGCCGGAGACATCGGCCACGTTCGCGTCCGCGAGTCCGAGGAACTGTGCCGATGCGGCAAGGTCGGATGCCTCGAGGCCGTTGCCGGCGGCTGGGCACTGGTCCGCGACGCCGAGGCGGCGATCGCCGAGGGCGCGACCGGCGCCCTCGCACGTGCCGCAGCCGCGGGCGAGCCGGTGAATCCGGAGCGCATATCGATCGCCGCCGAGAACGGGGACGCCCTCGCGATCTCCCTCATCCAGCGGTCGGCCCGAGTGATCGGGGAGTCGGCGGCGACGCTGGTCAACGTGTTCAACCCCAGCTTCATCGTCATCGGCGGCGCGGTGGCATCGGCGGGCGAACTGTTTCTGGCGGAGGTGCGCCAGCGCGTATACGAGCTGTCGCTGCCCCTCGCAACGCGCGATCTGACGATCCTGAACTCGGCCAACGACGTGCGCGAGCCGATGCGCGGTGGCGCGGAGCTCGCCCGCGAACAGCTGTTCGACGTCACCTTCCCGCGCTGGTTCGCGATCGGGCGACCGACGATCGACAGCATTCGCGGTGCGGTGACCTAACTTATTCCCGTATTAGACATAAGAGTGTATGGTCGGCTCGAAAGTCTTATGACGGAAGGGCCGCCGATGACGCTCGCCACCCTGCGCGATGATGCGCTGACCTCGACGACCGATGGGTTCCGCCTGCACCTGTCGCTCCCGTGGATCCGATCGCTGCCGCTGTGGAGCGTGCGCGACCTCGGCGTCACGCTGGACGGCTCGCCCGTGGACGGGCTGACCTGCGCGCTCGGGGATCGTTCGATTCCGCTGTCCGCTCTGGCCACGGAGCAGGGCTGGTGGTTCGTGCAGGATCGGCTCACGCTCGAGGCACCGGCGCCGCTCGCCCCCGGCTCGCATGTGGTCGGGGTATCGTTCTCGCTCGCCGTGCCGTACCTGCAGGCCGGTCCCGACGCGCCCCTCACGCTGCCATTCCGCGTCGAGCGCGCGCTCGAGCTCGATGTCGCGCCCGATCAGCGATCCATCCGGCCCGCCGGCGCGAAGACCACCGACCGCCCGGTGTCTCCGCAGCCCCGCCTCGACCCGGACTGGACGCTCGCGGCGAGCGCATTCAACTGGACACCCGACGTCATCCGCGCCGACCGCCCAGCGACCGACATCACTGTCGGCATCATCGCCGATGGCGTGGCGGACGTGGTCGAGCTCGAGCCCGGTCAGCTGTGGCCATCTTTCCCTGCGACGACGGATGCCGAGGCCGACGTGCTGCGCGAACGCCTCGCCGCCGCCGGCGGCCGGGCGAGCATCGTGGGTGCGAGCCTCGACGACTGGGCGTCGCCGACGCAGCGGCGCTCCGAGACCGGGCGGCTGGACTTCCTGCTGCCGCAGCTGCACGCCGCCCGGCGAGTCGGCGCGGAGGGCGTGCGGCTGCCGGCCGGCCAGGCGGGGCCGGCGCTGCTCGATCGCCTGCTGCCTCACCTGCACGAGCTGGGCCTGACCTTGTACGAAGAGGTCCAGGGTCAGCAGACGCCGTCCTCGCGGCAGCACGCTGCGGTGTACGAAACCGTCGCTGCGCTCGGCGATGCGCGGATACGGCTGCTCGTCGACATCAGCATGCTCATGCCGGCGCTGCCTGTGTCGTACCTCGAACAGCTCTTGGCGGGCGGCATCCCGTCCGATCTCGTCACGCGGCTGCGCGATGACTGGCGCGACCCGGCGACGCACGACGCCGTCGTGGCGCTGCTGCGGTCAGACGGCGTGCCGCCGGGCGTGCACACCCTGTACATGAACCTGCTGGTGAGATTCGGCCGGTCGGATGCCGCGGACCTGCGCGGGATCCTTCCCCTGGTCGGCGCCGTCCACCTGAAATTCTGGGACCTCGATGACACCGACGACCGGGTCTCGCGGCCGATCCGCGAGCTCGCGCGCGCACTCGCGCCGACGGGCTTCTCGGGCACCCTCTGCAGCGAGTGGGGCGGACACGAGTGGCTCGACGACGACCCCGCACAGATGACCTCGGCCCACCTCGCCCTCGCACGATCCGCGCTGGCCCAGGGCGCGGCATCCGTTCTCGCCTGAGGCGCTTTCAACTCTCTCTTCGCCCCCGGGCGGTGACCGGTGCGCGCGACCTCGCCCAGCGCCGGTCACGCCTCGTGGTTGTAGTAGGGCCAGGGCAGGAAGCGACGTTCGCCCCGGCGGTCCGGTCCGTTCAGCGCGACCTCGCCGGTCGCCGCCCACTCGACGCCGCGGGGGAACATGCGGATGAACTCGATGCGCCGGAACGTGTCGATGTCGTGACCGATCGTGATCGTGAAGGATCGGCCCTGGCCGTACTCGTTGATCCACGCGATGGGCTGATCGGTGTTCATGCCGGGCAATGCCGCGACCCCTTCCGGCGGGATGGCCACCGGATAGTGCGACATCGGCCACATCGGCGCGTTCTCGTACGACGCGAGGTCATCGAATGTCGTGACCAGCACTCGCGCGCTCTCGTGGATCTCGACGCCTGTCAGGATGTCGTCGCCCGTCACCGTCCAGTGCGCGCTGATGCCCTCGGTGATCGCGTGGCGCGGCTCGACCGTGTCGAGCAGCGCCTCGCCCCACGGCCGCGGCCGCAGACCGCCGGCCACGGTCAGCCTCGAGCCGCGCATGACGTTGAACTCCTCGGGATAGCCCCAGTCGTCCTCCTGCGCGGCGGAACCGTGGAACCACACGATGCCCCTGCCGTCGTCATGCACGAACTTCAGGAGCGCGGCATCCGTCTCCGCACCGAATCCGACAGCCTTCTCGTGGTACCCGTCCCGCCCCTCGAACACGACGATCACCACGTCGTACTTGTCGATGATCTCGGCGCCCAGCCCGCGCGGGTCCTCGATGACGCGGACGCGGAATCGCCCGCTGTCTTCGAGCAGGGTGGTGAGCCACTGGTTGTGCAGGCGGAAGCTGCGGAACTCGTTGTCGTGCTCGCGTGTCATGTGGCCCGAGAGGATGAGCGCATTCAGGACGTCGGTCATCTGGAATCTCCATCTGCGTGGCGCGCGAAGCGGGCACGCCGGACGACGACCTCGGGGTCCGAGGTCGGGGCGGGGTGGTGGTGCTACTCGGCCTTGGTCGAGAAGGCGGCGTCGAACGCGGCGGCCGGCGGCGTGATGGCGTTGAGCCTGCGGACGAACTCCACGGCCTCGGGCGCGCCCATCATGCGATCCATCCCGGCGTCCTCCCACTCCACGCTCGTCGGGCCGTCGTAGCCGATCGCGTTCAGCGCGCGGAAGAGCGGCTCCCAGGGCACGGCGCCGTGGCCGGTCGAGACGAAAGTCCAGCCGCGACGCGGGTTCGCCCACGCCAGGTGCGACCCGAGCACGCCGTTGCGACCGTCGAGGTTGGTGATCGACTCCTTCACGTGCACGTGGAAGATGTGGTCGGCGAAGTCGAGCACGAACGCGACCGGGTCGAGCTGCTGCCACATGAAGTGCGACGGGTCGAAGTTGATCCCGAAGCTCTTGCGGTGTCCGATGGCGTCGAGTGTGGCCTTGGCCGTCCAGTAGTCGTAGGCGATCTCGGACGGGTGCACCTCGAGCGCGAAGCGCACCCCGACCTCTTCGAAGACATCGAGGATCGGATGGAACCGGTCGGCGAAGTCCTGGTAGCCGGCCGCGATCCACTCGTCCGAAGCCGGCGGGAACATCGCGACGGCTTTCCAGATCGACGACCCGGTGAAGCCGGTCACCGTCTTCACGCCGAGTGCGGCCGCGAGTCGAGCCGTCATCTTCAGCTCCTCGGCGGCGCGCCGCCGCACGCCCTCGGGGTCGCCGTCGCCCCATACGCGGTCATTGAGGATGTCGCGATGCCGCGCGTCGATCGGGTCGTCGCACACGGCTTGCCCGGCCAGGTGGTTCGAGATCGTCCACACCTTCAGGCCGTTGCGCTCGAGGATGTCGAGCTTGCCCTGCACGTACTCCGCGTCATTCCACCGAGACACGTCGAGGTGATCGCCCCAGCAGGCGATCTCGAGGCCGTCGAAGCCCCACTCACCCGCCCGTCGCGCCACCTCCTCGAACGGAAGGTCGGCCCACTGGCCGGTGAAGAGGGTGATCGGTCGTGTCATCTCAAGACTCCTTCGTGTCGAGAAACCCATTCTCGTGCCAGCGGGTGATGAACTCACCCGCCGGGCGTCAGCGCGCCCGCGCCGATGCGGACCCAGGCGGAGCCGTCTGCCGAACTCCGCTCCACCGCCGCGAGCACCCGCTGCACCGAGAGCCCCTCGGCGAAGCCCGGCTGCGGATCATTGTCCTCCGCGATCGCGGTCACCAGATCGACGACCTGATGGGTGAAGCCGTGCTCGTAGCCGAGCATGTGCCCCGCCGGCCACCAGGCGTCGACATAGGGATGGGATGCCTCGGTCACGAGGATCCTCGTGAAGCCCTGCGTCGACTCGGGCGCCGTCCGGTCGTAGAACCAGAGCGTGTTCAGATCTTCGAGGTCGAACCGCAGTGCGCCCTTGTCTCCCGAGACCTCGATCGACAGGTCGTTCTTGCGTCCCGTCGCGAAGCGTGTCGCCTCGAATGACACCAGCGCACCGGTGGAGAGGCGCCCGGTGAAGAGGGCGATGTCGTCGACGGTGACCTCGCCGTACCCTTCCGAGGCGGTGCCGGACCCCTTCGACAGGCTCAAGGACGGGTGGTCGCCTTCCAGCGGCCGCTCCTTGACGATGGTGTCGACGACGCCCGAGACGGCGGTGACCTCCAGCCCCGTCACGAACTGCGTCATGTCGACGATGTGCGCTCCGATGTCGCCCAGAGCACCGGATCCCGCGTGCTCCTTCTGAAGGCGCCACGCCAGCGGCATCTCGGGGTCGACCAGCCAGTCCTGCCGGTACGCGGCGCGCACCTGCGCGATCTTCCCCACGGCGCCCTGCGCGATGAGGTCGCGCAGGAATGTCACGGCGGGCACCCGGCGGTACGTGAAGCCCACCATCGACCGGATGCCGCGCGCCGCGGCGCGGGCGGCGGCATCCGCCATCCGCTCCGCCTCGTCGACGGTGTTGGCGAGGGGCTTCTCGCAGAGCACGTGCTTGCCGGCGTCGAGCGCCGCGATCGCGATCTCGGCGTGTGAGTCGCCGGGGGTCACGATGTCGACGATGTCGATGTCGTCGCGTGCGATGACCTCGCGCCAGTCGGTCGCCGATTCCTGCCAGCCCCACCGGGCCGCGGCATCCGCCACCGCCTGCCCGTTGCGCCCCACGACGACGGCCATCTCCACCGGCTGGGGCAGGGCGAACATGCGCGGCGCCTGCCGCCAGCCCACCGAGTGGGCGGCGCCCATGAAGCCGTAGCCGATCATGGCGACCCGCAGCGGCCGCGCGGTCATGCCAGCACCACCTCGCGCTCCACCGGGACGCGGTTGGTGACGTACCGGCCCGGACCGCCATCGGCACCCGGCATGATCTGCATGTAGAGCAGGCGCATCGTGAGGACGATCTCGACAGTGAGCTTCTCGCCGGCGGCGGGAGCGTGCGCGAGCGGGATGACCACGTCGGGGCGGTCGGCGACGAACCAGAGCGTCTCGGACTGCTCGGGCAGCTCGTCGACGCGATAGCTGCGACCCTCCAGCACGAACCGCAGCTCGTCGCGCGGGATCTCGACACCGTTGACGGATGCCGCGACATCGTCGACCGCCGACAGCCACAGGCTCCGGTACCAGGGCAGCTGCACCGACACAGCGATGCCGTCATCGGTGCGACGGACGTCGTTCTCGGAGAACAGCGAATTGTGGGTTGCCATGTTCCTTCTCCTACGCCGTCGCGCCTGCGCGCGCCGCCACGGTCTCTTCGATCGCACGCCGCATGAGCGCGTGCTGCTTCTTCACCAGGTCGATCGGGTCGGACTCGCCGAGGTCGGAGAAGGCGTGCCCCTCCCACTCGCTGGAGAGATAGCCCTGGTATCCCCCCTCGACGAACTGCCGCACGATGCGCGGGATGTCCATCGCCGGCTCCTCGCCGTCGGCGCCGATGTCGTAGAACTTCGCGTGCACGTGGAAGATCTGCGGCATGATGTCGAGCCACTCCTCCGGCGGTACGAGTCCGTGCATGTTGAAGGCGAGGCGCGTGAACGGACCGAAGCGCAGCGGGTCGACGCCCTCGCCGGTCAGGTAGTCCTCGAACTTCTGGTTACGTACGTGCATGGGCGTGGGCTCATGCCAGATCTCGTCCATGACGGCGAAGTGCTTCTCGTCCATGCCCATCTGGCTGAGCGTGCGCAGCAGCGTCGGCGAGAGGGAGTGCATGGTCGAGCTGAAGTCCGCGGTGAACCCGAGCCGGTCGGACTGGAGCTCGTCGTACATCTCCCGCATCTGCAGCACCTGCGGGTCGTTCGGCCCGGAGGGTGCGTGGATCTCGTAGCCGAGCTTCTGGTCGTACTTCTCGGCGAGCGGCAGGAGGCTCCGCAGCAGCTCTTTGCCGTGCGAGCGGATGACGACTCTCTTGAACCCGAGGGTGTGGGCCGTCTTCAGCTGGCGGGCGAGGAACTCGTGTTCCTCGTCGGGCGTCATGTCGCGGTCCTTGCGTCGCCCCATGTCGAGGTTCGTGCCGATCGCGCTGGGCTCGAGGCCGTACTTCTCGATGCTGTCGAACCACAGCCGGACGAACGCGTCGTCGACGTCGGGGTACGTGCGCAGCAGCTGGGCGATGTTGAACTCGACGCCCGGGCCGATGCCCTGCTCAGCGACCGCAGCGATCAGCCTCTCGGGCGTATAGAGCCCGGCCGCGAACTCGCTGGTCATCGAATAGAGGGTGGTTCCGAGCTTGATGCCGGTGCCGGCGATTCCGGTGGTCATGCGTGTGCTCCTGTCGTGCGCGGCAGCCATGCGGCGAGCTGCGACTGTGCCTCCGAGGCATCCGTCACCATGCGCGAGCCGGCCGCCTCAGCGGCCGAGCGCTGCACCGCCTGCTCGCCGGAGATGATGTCGAACGGGCTCTGCCAGCTGTTCCAGTGCCAGCCCTCGTATTCGCTCGAGATCGCTCCTGAATAGCCGTTCTCGACCAGCAGCCGGACGAGGTCGCGCACGGGCACCGAGGGCTCCTCGCCGTGCTCGTCGATGCCGAAGAACTTGCCGTGCACATGCTTGATCCACGGCATGATCTCGAGCCAGTCGTCGACGCGCGCCGGGCCGAACAGTCCCGTGCCGTTGATGCCGAAGTCGATCCCGAGGTCGGGACGTCCGTTCTGCGCCGCGAGGCCGATGAACCGGCCGAAGCGCCGACCGTGGTCTGCCTGGTCGACCGGCGGACCCTGCTCGTAGAACTCGTTCCAGAGGTCGGTGACCTGGGCGAGCAGCTCGTCCGACGCGCCACGGCGACGGTAGGCCTCGAGGAGCGAGGGGGCGAAGCCCGTCACCGTCGCTCCCCAGTCCATCGTGAAGCCGAGGAAGGGCGATCCGACCTTCTCGTAGCGGTCGCGGAGTGCCAGGATGCGCGGATGCGACGCGTACTGGTCGGCGTGCACCTCGAGCGCGAGCGTCACGCCGTACTCCTCGGCGATCGGCGCGAGCGCCTCCATCGAGTCGGGCGTGATCGAGATCTGCACCCGCGCGATGGGGAAGCCGAGCTTCGCCGCCGCCGCGATCTGCCGGCGCATGTACTCGAGGAGCTCGTCCTGGCTGAGCAGGCGATCGCGATGGATGCCGATATCGGCGTTGACCGCCAGCGACGTGGTGACGAGCCCGGTCTCGGCGACCAGCTCGCGGAACCAGCCCGCGAACGCGTCGTCGATGTCGGGGAACCCCCGGAAGCTGGAGAAGCCGATGATCTCGAGCCCGGGACCGTAGCCGTCTGCCGCGACCTTGCGGATGAGACCCTCGAGGTCGTACTCGCGGCCGTGGAAGGCGCGCGTGAAGCTGTAGAGCGTGACGCCCTGGATGGGCGTGCCGAGGCCGGTCATGCCGCCACCGCCTTCATGGTCTTCTTGTCGTGCTCTTCGATGTGCAGCACCTCGGAATCGGAGATCACGATGTACGGGATGTAGAGGGTGAGGTCGACCTCGACCTCGTGCTCGGCATCCGGAGCCGCCGCGACGTCACCCGAGAGGACGGCGGAGTCCAGCGGGAACCACCACTCCTCGGTGTTCGTCGCCAGCTCGGCGAAGGTGAACTCCCGACCGTTCATGGTCCACCGCAGGGACTCGGGGTCGGCTGCAACGCCGTCGATCTTCAGCGCGGCGCCCGCGATGCACGACCCGGGAAGGGCTCGGTACCAGGGGATGCGCACCTCGACCGCGGTGTGTGCACCGTCGCTGGTCAGCGTGCCCTGCTCGATGATGCGGTCCGGTATCACCGGAACCTCCTCGTCCTCGTGGGCGGGCGATCCCGCCGACACCTTTGTCTTGATTCCTGCAGTCTAATGCTGTTTTTCGACATAAGCAAGATCGCCGACAGTTCTCGGTGCAGTTCCGGCCAGCTCGGCAGCGATGCGACGGGCGCCCCGCACCGCGAGCGCCACGCTGGTGAGGGTCGGGTTGCACGCGGTCGCCGTCGGGATCACTCCGTTGCCGGCGACGAACACGCCGTACGCGCCCCACACCTGACTGTCGACATCGCAGACGCTCTCGCCGTCGTCGCGCTGCCCCATGCGGGTCGTGCCCTGGTAGTGCAGCGAGGCACCCAGCGGCATGGTGAACGGCCGCGGGTCCAGTGGGTCTCCGACGGCCACGCCGAGCCGCACGATCTCCTGCTGCGCGCGGGCCAGCACGGCTCGGTCCGCGTCGGTGAGGCGGTAGTGGATGCCGATCGCCGGCAGTCCGTAGGCATCCCGTCGTGCGTCGTCGAACTCGACGCGGTCGTCGCGCTGCAGGTCTTTGGCGCAGAACAGGCCGAGGCCGACGATCGAGCCCGGCTGAACCGGGTCGTCCTCGGCGAGGGGCACCGGCGACGCGTCGAGCTGCATGACCTGCCCGTGGAACGGGACGTCGTCGGTGAAAGGGACCCAGCTGACGCCGCTGTACTCCGCGAGAGTCCCATCGGCCGGCACCTCGGCGTCGAGCGGCGGCACATCGCGAAGCCTCACCGCGAAGACGATCTGCGCCTGGTCGTTCAGGTAACGGCCCAATGCGGCGGGGCGGATGCCGGACGCCCAGAGCAGCTGCGGGGTCCGCAGTGCGTCGCCGGCGACCACCACGAACGACGCCGCCACGGTGTGGGTGGCACCGCTGCGCATGTCGCGCACCTCGACGCCGACCGCCCGCGCGCCGTCGAGGAGGACACGGGTGACGAGGGACTCGTCGGAGAGGGTGAAGTTCGCGTTCGCGCGGGTGACGTCGCCGAGCACCACGTCCGACCCCGACCAGACGAGCCGGCCGTCCTCACGACGGTGCACCGCCAGCGGCATGCGCTGCACGCGGGTGGCGTCGACGCGCCCGGCGTCGACGGCCTTCGCCAGCCGCTCGCGCACCAGATCACCGAACGGCGAGCCGTCGAACGCATCGGTCGTCACCCCGAGCAGCCGCTCGGCGTCGGTGAGCAGCTCGTCGAGGTCGGGAAGGAACGGGATGCGCTCGGCGCCGCCCGGGCGCGGGCACGCCGCCGTCCAGTGCGCGGCCATCCCGCCGACGTTGCTCGACATCGCCGCGACGGGGAGCCCGTCCTCGCCCGGGTAGTGGTACCTGTCCTCGAGGAGGAACGTGCCCGCGCGCGCGAGGCGTTGACCGCTCTTGACGGCTCCCGGGTTGCTGACGGTCTCGGCCGACGCCGCGGGCCCCTGGGAGGCGAGCTGCGCGGCGCTGCGACGGGCCGGATCCTCGATGTTCTTGACGTGAGCGCCGGGAGGATCCGACACCGTCGGACCGACCTCGAACATAACGATGACCGCATCCGGCGCCTGCTCGCTGAGGATGCGTGCGTACGCTGCCCCGGTCGGGCCGCTGCCGACGATGACGACGTCGACGGCATCGGGGTAGCGCCGCTCGTTCATGCGGCGGCCGCCAGTTCGACGATCCGCTTCACCGACTCGGCGGACGGCGTCTGCGGGTAGTACTCGAGGCCGATGGGCCCGTCGTAGCCGGACGCACGCAGGTCGCCCAGTCGCGCCTTCCAGTCGATCGCGCCGGTGCCGGGCTCGCCGCGCCCCGGCGCGTCTGCGAGCTGCACATACCGGATCAGGTCACCCGCGTTCGCGAGCTCGGCGGCGACATCTTCGCCCTCGACGGTGGAGTGGTAGAGGTCGTAGAGCACGCCGAACCACGGCGAGTCCACGCCTCGGGCGACGTAGACCGCCTCGCTGGTGCGATCCAGGAGGGACCCGGGGTGGTCGACGCGCACGTTGACCGGCTCGAGCACGAGCGCGATGCCGGATCCCTCGATCTGGGCGATGGCCTTCTGATAGATCTCGACGAGCTTGTCGAGCTGCACCTGGCGCTTCCAGCCGCCGAATCCGGTGCCGCTTCCCACCACCATCCGGGGCGTGCCGAGGAAGTGGGCGATCTCGACGCCCTCGTCGAGCTTGCGATAGAACTCCGAGTGATCCCACGGCGGGATCATGAACTGCGTCCGCGGCTCGGCCAGCTGCGCCGTCAGCTGCGTCCCCGTCTCTTCCAGCGCCGCCTTCAGCGCGGGAAGGTCCTTGGGCGTCGCGGGCGCGTCGACGCCGGTCGGACCCCACATCTCGACGGCGTCGAAGCCGGCCGCGGCGGCGGCGCGGACGCGGTCGTGGTAGTCACCGGCCTCGGTGAAGAGCAGTTCGATGTTCGGGGCGAGCTGGTACATGGGGTGCTCCTTTGAGTCGAAAGAAGGTGGGGTCGAGAAGGATGCCGCGGCGGCGGCATCCGTCGTCGGAAGGTTCTGCGGGATCAGCCCTTGAGCCCGCCCGCGAAGCCCTGGATGAAGCGCTTCTGTGCGAACAGGTAGAAGGCGAGGATCGGGATCATCGAGACGATGACGATGGCGAAGATCTTGTTCCACGACGACACCAGCGAGCCGATGTAGTAGTACATGGCGACCGGGAGCGTCTGGTTGTCGGAGCCGCCGAGGAAGATCAGCGAGGTGAAGAAGTCGTTCCACACGATCAGCCCGGCGAGGATCGCCACTGTGCCGGTCGCCGGTGACATCAGGGGGAGCACGATCCGGAAGAAGATCTGCGTGCGCGAGGCGCCGTCGATGGTCGCCGCCTCTTCATACTCGGTGCCGAGGCCGCGGAAGAACCCGGCGTAGAGGAAGATCGACAGCGGCAGCAGCATCCCGGTGAACAGGAAGATCATCCCCCAGACCGAACCCGTCAGACCGGCCGCCCGCGCGCCGATGTAGAGAGGTACGGTGCCCAGCTGCGTCGGCAGCACGATGGCGATGAGGAACAGGTAGAACACCGCGCGACTCCAGCGACGCGTGCTGCGTGCGATGACGTAGCCGGTGAGGGCGCCCAGCAGCACCAGTCCGAGGATGCTGCCCGCCGTGATGATGACGCTGTTGAGAAGGCCGAGCAGCACGTTCGAGTTCCCCTGCGCTGTCAGCACCTCGGCGAAGTTGCTGAGGTCCAGGCTCGACGGCGGCGCGAGGTTGGACGTGGTCAGCACCTCTTCGTCGGACTTCAGCGCCGTCGTGAGCAGGAAGTAGAAAGGCGCCAGGAACACGAGGGCGATCACCCAGAAGACGACCTCGCGCAGCGCGGTGAGCTTGGTGTAGCGGAACATGTCAGGCCTCCTCGGGGCGACCGGTGCTCACACGCTGCTGGATGACGGCGAACACCAGGATGATGAGCGTGAGCACGAGCGCGAGCGCCGCGCCGTAGCCGAAGTTGCCGAGCGCGAAGGACTCCTTGTAGACCTGCGTCGCCAGTGTCTCGGTCACGCCGGCCGGGCCGCCTCCGGTGAGCGCCATGATCTGGTCGAAGACCCGCAGGCCGTTGACGAGGCCGAGCGTCGTCGCGATGGCGACGGCTGGCCGGATCGCGGGCAGCGTCACGTTCCAGAAGCGCTGCCAGAGCGACGCCCCGTCGATCGCCGCCGCCTCCTCGATCTCGATGGGAACCGCGGCCAGGCCCGCCATGTAGATCACCATCGCAAAGCCGGTGTTCTGCCACACGATCACGATGAGCACTGTCCAGATCGCCCAGGTCGGATCGGCGACCCAGGCCTTGGCGAACTCGCCGAGACCCATCGCTCGCAGGACGCCGTTGATCGGCCCGTTGTAGTCGAAGATGAACTTCCACACGTACGAGACGGCCAGCGGGCTGAGCACCACCGGCATGAAGAACAGGACGCGCAGCGCGTACCTCGTCTTGAGCCCGCGGTTGAGGCCGAGTGCCAGCGCGAGGCCGGCGACGTTGCTCAGGATCACCGACGCGAAGGCGAGGAACAGCGTGTTGGTGACCGCGCCGATCTGGGTCGGGTCGTTGAAGATCGCCACGAAGTTGTCGAGGCCGATCCAGCTGAAGTCCCCGATCCCGGACCAGTCGGTGAATGCGAAGAACCCGCCGATCGTCGTCGCGACGTAGTGGATCGCGAGGACGAGGAGGATGCCCGGAAGCGCCCACCACCAGTAGCCGAACTTCAGGAGGCCCGGGCGGCGTGGAGAAGTGTCGCGCCGGCGGCCCCGGCGATCGCGCTTGGGAACGATCAGCGCTTCAGTCTCGGAGTTCAGTGTCGCGGTCATGATCCCTCGTGTTCGTACGGCGTCGTGCGGAACGCGCGGCCGCCCGGGGATGTGCTCCCGGGCGGCCGCGTCCGGATCACTCGCCCCAGGCGGCGTCCATGTTCTGCAGCACCTGCTCGACGGTGCTCTGACCCGTCAGCAGACCCTGCACCCCCACCTGCAGCGCCTCGTACACCGCGGGGTTCGGCCAGATGTTGTTCGGCAGCGGCGCGTACGACCCGTCGGCGAGGAGGTCGACCACCGGCGAGTAGATCGTGTCGCTGAGGTCGAGATCCTGGTAGGACGAGATCGGCAGCAGACCGGATGCCTCGTAGTAGATCTCCTGCGCCTCGGACGTCGCCAGCCACTCGACGAACTCCGCGGCGGCATCCTTGTTCTCGGAAGCGGCGTTGATCGAGATCGTGTAGTTCGAGCTCGCGATGATGTACGGGTCGCCGCCATCGGCTGCCGGGAAGGGCTGCACCTTGAAGTCGGCCTCCGGCGGCGCGGCCGTCGCGATCTCCACCGCGGAGCCCGACGGGATGAAGCTGCCGACCGAGGTGCCCTGCGAGAGTCCGTTGGTGATGGCGTCGAAGCCGCCGCCCTCGGCGCCGGGCTGGAAGCACCCGCCCTCGTTCAGGTCGATGACGGTCTGCAGGGTGTCGGCCCAGCCCTCGCTCTCGGCGAAGGTCGTGTCGCCCGCGGCGCGCTGCTCGTTCCAGTCGGGTTCCTCGGCATAGACGCGTGTGGCGGCGATTCCCTGCGCGGTCAGACCGGCGTTCGGGCCGGCGGCGCCGGCGACCGCCAGCAGCGACTTGCCGTCGGCCGAGAGCGCGGAGCAGGCGTCGTAGAGGTCGGACTCCGTCGCCGGCCACTCGTCGAGCCCGTTCATCGCGGCCGTGCCCATGCTCGCCACGACCCCCGCGATCGTGAAGTCCATCGGCTGGCCGTAGACATCGCCGTCGATCTCGAAGATCGATTCGCTGCCGGCCGGAACGAGCCCGGCCGCGGTGTCGCCCAGAGGCTCGAGGAACCCCGCCTCGGCGAGGGGGATGATCCCACGGGCGTCGCCGGAGCCTGGCGTCGTCTGAACGACGTCGGCGGCGTTGCCGGCCTGGAACTGCGTGCGGATGGTCTCGCCGTATTTGTCGTTGGGGGTCGGGTTGGTCGTGATGGTGACGTCCGGGTTGGCGTCCATGTACGCATTGGCGAGGGTCTCGTACGGGCTCTCGAGGTTGTTCGAGGTGGCGAACGTGAACGAGAACTCGGCCTCCCCCGACTCGCCGGCGTCGCCGGAATCACCGCCGGAACCGGAGCAGCCGGCGAGGAGCAGCGCTCCGGCGACCGGAATCGCGATGATCGCTCCTCGGCGCAGAGCGGAGTGACGGTGCTGTGTCATGTCCAGCCTTTCTGACTTCGTTGTCGGCGACTCGTTCGTCGAGGCACCCTGCTGTGTCTTCAGTATGACCGCGATGTGCCTGATTTGCACATAAGTCGTTTCGATACCGGACATAAGCGGTGCGACGGCCGCGAAACGGGGCCGGAACGCTTCCGCGTATCGGCCCGTTTTCACCTGCTGATCAGGCGTTCAACTGTTGAGCGAGCGTCGGCGCGGCACGCACGGCAAGTGCGACACTCGTCAGGGTCGGATTGGTCACGGTCGCCGTCGGGATGAGTCCGTTGCCGCCGAGGAACAGGTTCTCGAATCCCCAGACGCGGGAGCGATCGTCGACGACCGATGCCTCTCCCTCGTCGTCACCCATCCGCACGGTGCCCTTGTAGTGCAGCGACGTGCCGGCGGGCATGAGCCGTGGCTCACCGCCGGGGACGAACGCTCCGATGCTCGCAGCGACTGCCCGCAGATCGGTCATCGCCGCCTCGACCTCGGCCAGCTCGCGCTCGGTGACCTCGTACTCGATCGACAGCTGCGGCATCCCCCAGACGTCGAGCGCCGTATCGGAGAACACCACGCGATCCTCGGCGCGCGGGAACTTGCGGACGCCGTTGCCCATCGCGACGTAGCGCGCCGCCCCCACACTCACCGCGGCCTCGTCGACGGGGAAGGGGGCATCCGCCATGTGCATCACCTGGGTGCGGTAGGGGTGCACCCCCGCCGTGTACGGGATGCCGAAGGTCGAGGCGGTCGGATCCTTCACGAGCTCCTTCACCGGCGTATCGATGCCGGCGCGCACGACGACCTCGTCGCTCAGCGCGACGACGCTGTAGACCAGCACATGCTCCGTCAGGTAGCGCCCGAGGGCGGGCGGACGGATGCCGGATGCCCAGAGCAGCTGCGGGGTCTGGAGCGCGTTGGCCGCTACCACGACGGCCTTGGCCAGAATGGTGTCCACCTCCCCGGTCTGCACGTGCTCCACCTCGGCGCCCGTGACGCGGCCGCCGTCGAGGATCAACCGGCGGGCGATCGTCTCTGCGCGCAGCACGACGGGCGTGTCGCCGAGGATGGTGTCGGCGCCGCCCCAGCGGATGGACCCGTCCGGCTGTGGGAGCGCCGACATCGGGAGGCCGTCGGGCCGGCGGCCCTCGGGCAGCGTGTCGCCGAAGTGCTCGCGCAGCAGGGTCTTGATCGCCGAGCCGTACGGATTCTCGGGGAGTGTCGTCACCTGCATGAGTCGTTCCGCCTCGTCGAGCGCCGCGTCGAGCTCGGCGGGCGGGATGAAGTCGATGCGCTCGTCGTCGTTGGGCCGTGGGGTGGCGCAGGTCCAGTGCACCCCCATCCCGCCCACGCAGCTCGACAGCGCCGCCGCCGGCATGCCGGGCTGATGACCCGGCGAGGCGAGGTAGGTGCCGCCTGGGGAGATGACAGTGCCCTCGACCTGCAGCCCGCGCGCCGAGTCGCCGCTGGGAGCACCCTGGGGTCCCTGCGAACGCTCACGTGCGGCATCCCGTTCGTCGGCGGGCAGGTTGCGCACGTTCGTGCCGGGAGGATCGGAGACCTGCGGGCCGAGCTCGATCATCGTGATGGCCGTGCCCGGCCGCTGCTCCCAGATCAGGCGCGCGAACGCCGACCCGACCGGGCCGCTCCCGATGATGAGGAGATCCGTGGACGTGGACATGGATGACCGCCTTCGCTCAGTCTGCTGTCTCCATCATTCCAGACCTTATGTCTTAAAGCCTCATTAGATTGACTGATTCGAGCAATTGCGGATGATGATGCGCCCGTCGTCAGGCACTGCGGCGGCGCCTCTTCCATCGATGACACCTATGCGACCTCGCGCGGGCATTGACTGCCTGGATACAATCGCAGCACCGAACCTCACCCGAAGGATCACATCGCCGTGACCGACCACGCGCTGCTTTCGCGGCTCGATCTGAATCTGCTCGTCTCGCTCGACGCGCTCCTCACCGAGCGCAGCGTCACGCGAGCGGCAGAGCGGCTGCACCTGAGCCAGCCGGCCCTGTCGGCGTCGCTCGCGCGACTGCGCACCCACTTCAACGATCCGATCCTGGCCCGCCGTGGCAACACATACGAGCTGACGCCGTTCGCACTGCGGCTGGCCGAGCACACGACCACCGCCCTGGATGCCGCCCGCCGCGTGTTCGAGAGCCAGGCGACGTGGGAGCCCTCCGAGTCGGCGCGCGAGTTCCTCATCTACGGCTCCGACTACGGTTTCACCACGATCGGCCGCGTGGTGTCCGAGCTCGCAGCCGACCGCGCCCCCGGCGTGCGGTTCCGGTTCGCCCTGCACACTCCGCTCATCGTCGAGGACGCCTCCAACCGCCTGCGTGCGGCCGACGCCATGGTGATCCCGCACGGCTTCCTCACCGAGCTGCCCTTCGCGGATCTGTGGCACGACCGGTGGGTGGGGATCGTCGCGGAAGACAATGCGGCCGTCGGGGACGCGCTGACCATGGAGAACATCTCCACCCTGCCGTGGGCGATGCACTACCAGTCGCGCACGGCGTTCACCTCGGCCGAGCGGCAGGTACAGCAGCTCGGCGTGGAACCGCGCGTGGAGGTCGTCGTGGAGAGCTTCATGTCGCTGCCGCTGTTCGTCGCCGGCACCAGCCGCATCGGCCTCGTGCAGGCCGCGCTCGCGCCGATCGTGCAGCGGGCCGGCGGCCTGCGCATCGTCGGGCTCCCCTTCGACGCGACGCCCCTGACGAACGCGCTGTGGTGGCACCCCGTGCACGGCCGCGACCCGGAGCACGCCTGGATGCGCGCCCTCTTCGTCGAGGCCGGTCGCATCGTCGAGGCCGACGCGCACCTCGCCTGATCCGAGTGCTCAGGCGGTCTGCGGCGAGCGCATCGCCGAGCGGATCAGGTCGTGCTGCCCGCGCACCAGCAGCAGCGGGTCGACCTCTCCGAGCTCGGCGAAAGCGTGACCTTCCCACTCGCTCGACCAGTAGCCGCGGTAGCCGTTCTCGACGAACACGCGCACGTGCTCGGGGTAGTCGATCGCGGGCTCCTGGCCGTCGTCGTCGATGTCGTAGAACTTCGCGTGCACGTGCCGGATCTGCGGCATGATGTCGGCCCACTCGTGGGGGTCGACGTGACCGTGCATGTTGAAGGCGAGGTGCGCGAACGATCCGAGGCGGCCGGGGTCGAAGTCGCGGGACTTCAGGTATTCGATGAACTCCTGCTGTCGCTCCTGCATCGTCGCATCGGTCGTCCAGATGCGCTGCAGCTCGACGAGCGCGTCGTCGTCGAGACCGGCGCGCTGCACAGCGCGCAGCAGCGTCGGCGACATCGCGTGCATCGTCGACGAGAAGTCGGCGACGAAGCCGAGGAGCGGCGAGTCGAGCTCCGCATACGTCTCGCGCACTCGCAGGATCGGCTCGGCGTTCGGCCCCATCGGCGCGTGGATCTCGTACGCGAGCGTCAGCTCGAGCTTCTCGGCCACGGGGAGCAGTCGCCGCAGCAGCTCGGGCTTCGCGGACTGGATGCGCACCAGCGGGAAGCCGAGCTTCCTCGCGCCCCGGAACATCAGCTCGCTGAACTCGAACTCCTCGTCGGGCGTCATGTCGCGGTCGCGTCGACGACCCATGTCGAGGTTCGCGCCGAACGAGCTCGGCGCGAACCCGTGCCGGTCGAACGCCGCACGCCACGTACGCACGAACTCGTCCGACACGACCGGATAGGTCGGCACCATCTGCGACGCGACGATCTCGATGCCGGGACCGATCCCGAGTTCCGCCACACGATCCAGCAGTCCGTCGAAGTCGTACCAGCCGGCGCGGAACTCGGCACTGGCGGAGTACAGCGTAAGGCCCAGCTGGAACGGGTCGGCGTCGGTGGCGGGCGGTGGCGGGACTGCTCCCGAGACGAGGGCCGGAACGGATGCCGCACCCTCCGTGGCCGTCAATGCGAGCTCCTGGTGCACGATGTTGGGCACGTACAGTCCGGGCCCGCCATCCTGCCCGGGCGCGATCTGCATGTACGGCAGGCGGAGCTCGGCGTGCACGACGACGTCGTGCGTCTCGCCGACCGCGATCGGCACATCGCGGCGCACGATCAGGAGCGGGTGCTCCTGCAGGAACCACAGCACGTCGGCCTGCTGCGGCAGATCGGCGATCGCGTAGCGCGTGCCGCGGAGTTCGAAGGCCAGGTCGGCCTCGGGCAGGTCGACGCCGTCGATCGCGACGCGGATCGTCGAGACCGATGAGAGCCAGAGGCTCCTGTACCAGGGCAGAGTGAGCGCCAGCGCGAACCCGTCAGGGTGGACGCGCAGGGAGTCCTCGGAGATCATTCCGTTCGGCATCCGTCTCTCCTTCTCAGTCCAGATCCGACGCGATCTCGCGCATGATCGAGTGCTGCCGACGCACCTGCTCGAGCGAGCGCCACGGCTCGCGCTCGCCCTCGTACTCACTCGACAGGTAGCCGGTGTAGCCGGCATCCTTCAGCCCCTGCAGCACCGGGCGCCACGGGATCTGCTGGTCGACCCGGTTCTCGTCGATGTCATGGAACTTGGCCTGCACGAACACGATGTACTCGCCGATCGCCTTCAGGTCCGCGGGATCGACGCCGATGCCGTCGAGGAATGCCGGGCGCGTCTCGCGCGTCTCGCCTGGGCGCAGCGGGATGGGTCGGTCTTGGAAGATGCCGGTGTCGATGAGCAGGCCGAAGTGCTTCGTGCCTGTGCGCTGGATGAGGTCGATATAGTCGTCGACGACCGGGTGCTTGATCGGCGTGGGCGAGTGGATCTCGGGGGCGATGACGACATCGAGTTCGGCGGCGAGGTCGAGGCTGCGCTCGACCGATTCGGCCCAGATCGGGTGCGGCACGAGATCGCTCGAGACGACGCCGATCTTCGGGCGCACGAACCGGAACCCGAGCCGATGGGCGAGACGGATGTCGCGCTGCAGCGCCGCAGCACCCTCCGAGGCCGTCATGTCCCGGGCGTTCCGCCCGCTCGAGTGCAGGCGCGTGTCTATCCACGAGCCCAGGTTCGTCGGTTCGAGCCCGTACGCCTCGAGAAGCCGGAACCACTCGTCGATCCACGCGGCCGACGGATCCGGGTAGCCCGCGACGTGCCCCTCGCCGAGGATCTCGATGCCCGTCGCACCGAGGTCGGCGATCGCCGCCATCGAGGTCTCGAGGTCGAGCACCGTGCTGAAGTCGCCGGTGTAGCTGTAGAGGCTCACGCCGTACCGGAACGGTCCGCCGTCGTTCTCGGAGGTCAGCGTCACGTGACGTGTGGCGCTCGTGCGACTCGGCTGGTGCTCGATCGGGATGTACGAGGCCCGGAGGAGGATCTCCACCGACACTTCGTGCGTGCCGTCAGGCAGTCCGCCCGGGTACGGCACCGTCACGACGGCAGCCTCTTCGAGCGGCCAGCGCACCCCGTCGGAGTCCCAGAGCTGCGCGAGCGTGTAGGTCCTGCCGCCGAGGGTCCACAGCGGCGCGTCGTGCCGGACATCGACGAGATCGCCCACGCGCACCGCGATCCCGTCGATGAGCGACGCATACAGTCCGCGGTAGTTCGGAATGCGCACGCGCAGCTGGAACCCGGTGATCTCGCCGCCCTCTCGCACGTTGCGAAAGCCCGTGGACTGGATCAGGTCGCGCTCGAGAAGCATCGACGCTCGCTCTCTGTTCTGTGCGCCGGCGGTGGCGCACGTGGTTGCGGTTCGACCAGCGTATCGAGGTTCCGATGTTTTATGGCATAAGTATGTCTGATACGCACATAGAGGTATTCGGAGCTGCTCACCTGTCACAAAGTGTCGGGTGGGGCGACACTTTGTGACAGGCGAGCGGATGTGGAAGCCGCGCTGGGCTCGGCAGTGGCACGCCGAGCCGTCGGCACAGCGGCCCGCCGGGCTGCCAGCGCCGCACCGACGGCAGTCAGTGCGGTGGCCATCAGCACCACGGCGGCCGAGACCGCCATGTTCGCCGTCGGCCCGTAGGTCGTTGCGAGCTGACCGCCCGCCCACGAGCCGCCGGCGATCCCCACGTTGAACAGCACCACGATCGAGGCGCTCGCGAGGTCGCGCAGGCGATCGGAAGCCGCGCGCATGAGTGCCGTCTGGATCAGCGGGAACATCGCGCCGGTGCCCGCGCCCCACAGCGCCAGGGCGACGAGCATGACGACCGTGACCTGCGGAAACAGCGCCAGGGCGGCGTAGGCGGCGACGAAGACGAGGAGGGTCGCACTCAGCGCAGTCCGCGGGAACCGATCGGCAAGGGTCCCGGCGACCGCCACGCCGGCCATCCCGGCGGCGCCGAAGACGAACAGCAGCGCGCTCGCCCAGCCATCGGCGATGCCGGCCGATTCGGAGAGGTAGGGCCGGATGTAGACGAAGGCGAGGAACTGCGCGAGGCCGATGAGCAGGCCTGCCAGCCCGAAGGCGAGGAGCGGCGGGAGCGACCGGTCGTTCCGCAGCGGCGCGCGCTCGGCCTCCGGCAC
This sequence comes from Microbacterium sp. ZW CA_36, assembly GCF_044987475.1. Taxonomy (NCBI): domain Bacteria; kingdom Bacillati; phylum Actinomycetota; class Actinomycetes; order Micrococcales; family Microbacteriaceae; genus Microbacterium; species Microbacterium sp. ZW CA_36. The sequence goes on along the minus strand of NZ_JBJDRL010000012.1, from coordinate 13,901 downwards.
CGCGGCCACGACCGATCGGGGCAGCCTGCGATAGACGACGACCGCGAGCAGCAGCATCCCGATCCCCATCGCCGCGAACGGGACGCGCCAGCTCGTGAGCTGCGCCAGACCCGTCGCGAGGGGAAGGCCCACGACGGTGGCGGCCGTCCCGCCGCCGGTGACGAGCGCGAGCCCGCGCCCGAGCTGCGCGCCCGACAGCATCGACGATGCGTACACGATGACAATCGCCCAGAACACGCCGTGCGCGATCGCGGCGACCACCCGAGTTGCGAAGGCGAACTCGTAGCTCGGCGAGAAGGCGGTCGCGACGCTCGCCAGTGCGAACGCCCCGAGCGAGACCGCGACGACGACGCGGCGGTCGATGCGCCGGGTAGCTCGCGTGAGGGGGATGCTCGTGCCGATGACGACCATCGCCCACACCGATACCAGCAGGCCGATGCGCAGCGGATCGACCCCGAGCTCGGCCGCCATCTCGGGCATGAGCCCTGCAGGCAGCGACTCGGCCGTGACGGTCACGAAGACGCCGAGCGACAGCAGCAGGAGCGGGCCGAGCGGGAGCCGTTCGACGGCGGCGGAGGGAGGGGGGACGGATGCCGTGGACGAAGTCATGCAGCGAGGCTAAACTTTGACATCAATGTCAATGTCAAGCTTTCGAGCGACATCAATCGACACGGAGGCCCGAGCGTCATGAAGATCGGCGAGCTGTCGGAGCGCACCGGCATCCCCACGCGCATGCTGCGGTACTACGAGGAGCAGGGCCTGCTCGTCTCCGAGCGGTCGGCGAACGGCTATCGGTCGTACGACGAGTCCGACGTCGATCGCGCCACACGCGCACGCGGTCTCGTCCAGGCCGGGCTCACCACGCGCCTTGCGAAGGTCGTGCTCGACGTCGAGCGGCAGTGCGCGCTGCAGTCACAGCTCACCTGCTCGCGCGAGCTCGCCGAGATGCTCGCGACCGAGCTCGCCGCCCTCGAGGACCGCCTCGCGTGCCTGACCAAGAGCCGCGATGCGGTCGCGGAGTTCCTCGCGCTCACCCGCAACGGCGACCTGGTGCGCAGCGGGACGGCGGCGTAGCGGCATCCTTCCCGCCGTCCAGACACCCGACGTCCGGCGGCTTGGCTCAGGGCTCGAGGGTGAGGGATGCCGCGATGGGCGGGATCTCCTCGCGCAGGCTCATGATCTCGCGCACGTGCTCCTGCAGGCGCACATCCTCGGGCAGCTCCGGGCTCCACTGCGGAACCGGCCGGGCGACGCCATCGGGTCCGGGCACGACGAACACGCTCAGGCACTGGGTCGTCAGCATGCGCTCCGCCGGCGTGCGGGGATCGGCCGTCCACACCTGCGTGCTCAGATGCATGCTGTGCCTGCTGGTGTAGACGATGCGCGCGTCCACATCCACGAGGTGCCCGATGACGACGGGCGCGAAGAAGTGGATGCCGCCGGAGTAGACGCCGACCGCCGCGCTGGCGTCGGCGCCCGCCGGATCGAGTGCCGAGGAACGAGGCGTGCCGAGACCGTCCTTCGCCCACGCCGCGGCGCACGCGTAGTCCGCCTCGTCGATCCACCGCATGACGGTGCCGCCGTGAGCCTTGCCGCCGAAGTTCACGACGCCCGGCGGGGCGAGGAAGCGGAGCGTGGTGCGCGGCGCCGCCGACGCGTCCGTGTACTCCTGCGCCAGCATGAGCCGCTTGATCTCGGCGCGCGACTCGATCCGCTCGAGCGCGCCGTCGGCGAGCTTGTGATCCGACCGCGAGACCGGCTCCCACGCCGGCACCTCGGTCGGCCGGCCGTCCTCGCCCTTCGCGACGAAGACGAGGATGCACGTCGTCGCCGGCGTGTAGGCGCGCTCATTCACCCGCGCCGACGAGACGGTGACGACCACGTGCATGCTCGTACGGCCGGTGTACACGATGCGTGCCTGCACCTCGATGAGGCTTCCCGGGGCGATCGGCCGCCGATGGCGGACATTCCCGACGTACGCGGTGACGCAGTAGGCGCCCGCCCAGCCGACCGCGCACGCGTAGCCGGCCTTGTCGATCCACTCCATGACGCTTCCGGCGGCGACGGATCGTCCACCGGCGGCGGTGTCGGAAGGCACCGCCATGAACCGGAGCGTGATCCGGTCGTCGCGACCCGCTGCACGGGTGGGCGTGGCGGCGTTCATGCCGTCAGGGTATTGGCCGCCGCATCCGGCTGTCGCCTGTGAATCCGCGCATCCGACGCCAAGAAGCGGCGATCCTTCGCACAGGGCAGAATCGAACGGTGCCAGCCTCACCGAACCTGAAGCCCGACCACGCCTGCCTCATCGTGCACGGCAGCGACCGGCCCGGAATCGTGGCCGCCGTCTCGGCGATGATCACGCGCATCGGCGGCAACATCGTCGCGTTCGACCAGTACTCCGACGACCCCACCGGCGGGGCGTACTTCCAGCGGGTCGTGTTCCACCGCCCGGGGTTCGCCGCCGACCGCCCCGTGATCGAGAGCGAGATCGCCGAGACGCTCGCCGGCTTCGAGCTGGAGTGGTCGCTGACCGACCAGTCGGTGCCCAAGCGCATGGCGATCCTGTCGTCGAAGCAGGACCACTGCCTGCTCGACCTGCTGTGGCGCCACCGCCGTGGCGACCTGCCCGTCACCGTGCCGATGGTGATCTCGAACCACACCACATCGGCCGAGGACGTGCGCTCGTTCGGCGTGCCGTTCTTCCACGTGCCGGGCGCACCCGGTCCCGACAAGTCGGCGTCCGAGGCGAAGATCATCGAGCTGCTCAGAGGCAACGTCGACTTCGTCGTGCTCGCGCGGTACATGCAGATCCTCTCGGGCGACTTCCTGTCGCAGCTGGGGGTGCCGGTGATCAACATCCATCACTCGTTCCTGCCCGCCTTCATCGGCGCCGAGCCGTACAAGAAGGCGAAGCAGCGCGGGGTCAAGCTCATCGGCGCGACCTCGCACTACGTCACCGACGACCTCGACGAGGGTCCGATCATCGAGCAGGACACGGTGCGCGTCACGCACGCCGACTCCGCCGCCGAGCTCGCCCGCCGCGGCGCCGACGTCGAGCGCCAGGTGCTCTCCCGCGCGGTGCTGTGGCACGCCGAGGACCGCATCATCCGCCACGGCAACCACACGATCGTGTTCTGAGATGGACGCCGCGGCCCGCGGCATCCGTACGGGTCAGAGCCGGCGCGTTTCGTCTCGCTCGTGCCTCGCTCGCTCAACGACCGGGGTGTCGCCCAATGCGGCCCCGGCCCCGGTCGTTGAACGAGCGGAGCGAGACGAAACGCCCGTCGTGTCGCCCAAAGCGGCCCCGGTCGTTGAGCGAGCGGAGCGAGACGAAACGCCCGTCGTGTCGCCCCATGCGGCCCCGGCCCGGTCGTTGAACGAGCGGAGCGAGACGAAACGCCCGTCGTGTCGCCCCATGCGGCCCCGGCCCGGTCGTTGAACGAGCGGAGCGAGACGAAACGCCCGTCGTGTCGCCCCATGCGGCCCCGGTCGTTGAACGAGCGGAGCGAGACGAAACGCCCGTCGTGTCGCCCGAGGCGGGCCCCGGTCGTTGAGCGAGCGGAGCGAGACGAAACGCCCGTGACCTCAGACCAGGCGCAGCTCGGCGTCGATGGCCGCCGCGGTCCGCTGCAGCGGGGGGAGATACTCGGCGACGACGTGGTCGATGCTGTCGCGCGTGGCACTGGTCGACACGTTCACGGCCGCGACCACGTCGCCGCGGCGATCGTGCAGCGGGACGGCCACCGAGCGCAGGCCCGGCTCCAGCTCGCCGTCCACCAGCGCCCAGCCCTGCTCCCGCACGCGCGCGAGCTCGTCGCGCAGCGCGCCGGCGCTCGTCACGGTGCGGTCGGTGAGGGCGGGGAGAGCGGATGCCGCGAGCAGCGCGTCGCGGGCGGCATCCGGCATCCCGGCCAGCAGCACGCGTCCCATCGACGTCGCGAAGGCGGGGAACCGCGTGCCGATCGTGATGCGCACGCTCATGATGCGGCGGGTCGGCACGCGGGCGATGTAAACGATCTCCTCGCCGTCGAGCACCGCCGCCGACACGCTCTCGTCGACGTCGCGCGACAGGCGCTCGAGGTGCGGCTGCACGATCTCGGGGATCGACAGCGCCGACAGGTAGCTGAAGCCCAGCTCGAGCACGCGCGGGGTGAGTGCGAAGAGCCGGTCACGGCCGCGGACGTAGCCCAGCTCCTCGAGCGTTCGCAGGAACCGGCCCGCCGCCGCACGCGTGATGCCGGCGCGTCGCGCGACCTCGCTCAGCGTGAGCTCGGCGTGGTCGGCATCGAAGGCGCGGATGACGGCGAGCCCCCGCGCGAGGGACTGCACGGTGTCCCTTCCCGCGGCGGGGTCACTGCCCGCCGGGACCACGCCGCTGCCAGCCAGGTCGGTGACGGCGGCGGGGGTCGGGTCGCCGCGGCGGTCGGCCGCGGCGGGCACATCGCTGGTCGCGGTCATCGGCTCACCCTACCGACCCGGAACGCGGGTCACCGTTCGAGTACGACGGCGAGCCCCTGCCCGACGCCGATGCAGATCGCGGCGACCGCGACGCCGCTGCCGCGCCGGCGCAACTCGTGCGCGGCGTGGCCGATGATGCGCCCGCCCGAGGCGCCGAGCGGGTGCCCGATCGCCAGCGCGCCGCCGTGCACGTTGAGCTTGTCGGGATCGAGCTCGGGCCAGCCGGCCAAGCATGCGAGCGACTGCGACGCGAACGCCTCGTTGAGCTCGACGAAGTCGACGTCCGCCCACGTGCGCCCGGCGCGTGCCAGCGCCTTGTTCGCGGCCTCGATCGGCGCGATCGGGAACTGGTCGGGGTCCACGCCGTGCGCGGCACGTGCGGTGATGCGCGCCAGAGGCTCGCCGGGCAGCGCACCCTCGCGCCCGAGCAGCACGGCCGACGCGCCGTCGTTGATCGGCGAGGAGTTGCCCGCCGTGACCGTTCCCTCGCCGTCGGCGGCGAACAGCGCCTTCAGCCCGGCGAGCTTCTCGACCGAGGTGTCGTCGCGGATGCCCTCGTCGCGGGCGAGCTCCGCACCGGGCACCTGCACGATCTCGCCGTCGTAGCGGCCCGCGGCCCACGCCTCGGCGGCGAGCCGATGCGAGCGCACCGCGAACTCGTCCTGCGCCTCGCGCGAGATGCCCCACTCGCGGGCGATCAGCTCGGCGGACTCACCGTTCGAGATCGTCCACTGCTTCGGCAGCTTCGGGTTGGTCATGCGCCACCCGATCGACGTGTTCCACATCGTCTGGTTGCCCACGCTCGGCCACGGCCGCGGCGACTTCTCGACCACGTACGGCGCCCGGCTCATCGACTCGACGCCCCCGGCGAGCACGATGTCGGTGTCGCCGGCCTCGATCGCGCGGGAGCCCTGGACCACCGCCTCGACGGACGAGGCGCAGAGGCGGTTCACCGTGACGCCCGTGACGGATGTCGGGAACCCGGCCAGCAGCGCACCCATGCGCGCGACGTTGCGGTTGTCTTCGCCCGCCTGGTTCGCATCGCCGAAGATCACGTCGTCGATCCGGGCCGGGTCGATGCCCGTGCGCTCGGCCGTCGCCTTCATCACGATCGCGGCGAGGTCATCGGGCCGCACGCCCGACAGGGCACCGCCGGCGCGCCCGAACGGCGTGCGCACCGCGTCATAGATGTAGGTGGCCATGTCAGTTCTCCTCCCGGATGCTGCGGGCCGCGGCATCCGTGCTCCTTGAAGCGTCGGTCAGTTCCAGTCCGGTGAGCTCGGCGAGGAGCTCGATCGTGTTGTCGCCGAACGCCTCACGCACCGCGAAGCCGTCGGGCGTGACGTCGAACACCGCGTGGTCCGTGTAGACGCGCGTGACGCAGCTGACGCCGGTCAGCGGGTAGGTGCAGGCCTCGACCAGCTTCGACTCGCCGGTCTTGGTCAGCAGGTCCGTCATGACATAGACGTTCTTCGCGCCGATGGCGAGGTCCATGGCACCGCCGACGGCGGGGATGGCGCCCGGCGCTCCGGTGGACCAGTTCGCGAGGTCACCGGCCTGCGACACCTGGAAGGCACCCAGCACGCACACGTCGAGATGGCCGCCGCGCATCATGCCGAACGAGTCGGCGTGGTGGAAGTACGCGGATCCGGCGAGCGCGGTGACCGGCTGCTTGCCGGCGTTGATGAGGTCGGGGTCGACCGCGCCCGGGGCCGGAGACGGCCCCATGCCCAGCATCCCGTTCTCGGTGTGGAGGATGATCTCCTGGTCCTGCGGCAGGTAGTCGGCGACGAGCGTCGGCGCCCCGATGCCGAGGTTCACGTAGGAGCCCTCGGGGATGTCCTGCGCGATGCGCGCGGCGAGCTGCTCGCGCGTGATGCGCGTGGCCGGCGACGACTCGGTGGCGCTCACTGGTCGACCTCGCTTCCTTCTGCGGATGAGTCCGCGCGTACGAGCGGGCGCCCTTCGATGTCGACTCCCCCGACGAACGCGCCGTCGCTCAGCCAGCGGCGCTCCCCCACCGCGACCACCCGGTCGACGAAGATGCCGGGGGTCACGACCGACTCGGGGTCGAGCGAACCCAGAGGCACGATCTCGTCGACCTGCACGATCGTGGTGGTCGCGGCAGCGGCCATGATCGGGCCGAAGTTGCGCGCCGTCTCGCGGTAGACCAGGTTCCCCCAGCGGTCGGCGCGATACGCGCCGACCAGCGCGACATCCGCCCTGATGGGGTACTCGAGCGCGTAGTTGCGCCCCTCGATCTCGCGGAGCTCCTTGCCCTCGGCCAGCTGCGTGCCGACACCCGTCGGCGAGAAGAAGGCGCCGATGCCGGCGCCGGCCGCACGGATGCGCTCGGCGAGGTTGCCCTGCGGCACCAGCTCGAGCTCGATCTCGCCGGCGCGGTACAGCCCGTCGAACACCCAGGAGTCGTGCTGGCGCGGGAACGAGCACAGGATCTTGCGCACGCGCTTCTTGGCGAGGAGGGCGGCGAGCCCCGTATCGCCGTTGCCCGCGTTGTTGTTGATGATCGTCAGGTCGGTGGCGCCCTGCGCGATGAGCGCGTCGATGAGCTCGACCGGCTGCCCGGCGCGGCCGAAGCCGCCGATCATGATGGTCGCTCCATCGCGGATGCCGGCCACGGCCTCCGCGACAGACCCCACGGTCTTGTCGATCATACGATCCCCTCGTGTTCGCTGTGCGAACAGTCGTCCGTTCTGCGGATAGCCTATCGCACCCGGCCGCGCGCGGCATCCCTCGCGAGTCGACGGCCCGGACCGGCAACCGTTCGGGTGTCACGAAACGTGGCAACGCGCACGACGTAGCCGCGCGTCGTGACCCCCGAACCGGCGCCGGCACGCACCGGCAACCGTTCATGTGTCACGAAACGTGGCAACGCGCACGACGTAGCCGCGCGTCGTGACACCCCAACGCGACGCCGCCGGAGAGAGACGCGGAGGCCGCACCCGGGTCGGGGTGCGGCCTCTCTGCGACTGCGGCGATCGGCGGCCGGTCAGCGCCGTTCGCGGTCGGCGAGGAACTCGCCGGGCTTCGTCGGCACGAAGGCCGACCCGCTCTCGTCCAGCGACGCCGCGAGGCGGTTCATGCGCTCGGCCGACTGGCCGCCCCAGTGTCCGCTCTCGACTCGGTCCATCAGCGTCTCGATGCCGGCCGCGATCTCGGCCGGCGTGAAGACGCAGTGCCCGACATGGTCGACGAAGTACTGACGGAGCAGGCTCTGGTCGCCCGCTGCGCGGACGTCCTCTGCGTACTCCTGCTCGACCTGCACCGGGGCGAGGATGTCGTCGAGGGTGTGGAGCGTCAGCACGGGCATCTCCAGGTCGCCGGTGAGCCCCGACGACGCGCGCAGCGTCTCGACCGATCCCGGGTCCGCCGCGACGTCCGCGGTCTGCGTCAGCGTCGCCAGGTCGCCCTTCAGGCCCAGCCCGGCCTGCCGGTACAGCTCCTGGACGAGCGCGCGGTCCGCGGACTGGGCGAAGAGCTTCTGGTAGTCGACGCCGACGTTCCACGTCGCGTTGCCACCCGCGGTCGACTCGATGTCGAAGCGCCCCGGCGTGACGAACCCGATGGTGTCGACCAGCTGCTCGTAGAGCGACTGCTGCGCCACGGCGGGATCGGTGGGCGCGTCCGCCGCGAGCACGCCGTCCGAGAGGTGGAACAGGGCGGCGGCGAGGGCGATCCGCGCACGCCCCTCGGGCGTCTGCTGGCCGGCATCCACCGCCGCAGTCAGTGCCGCCGACGCCGCGAACGCATCGGGAAGCGTGGCATAGCCCTCGATGTCGATCTCCTGCGCGGGAGCCAGCAGCTGGTCGATCGCGTGCGCCCCGTCGAGCTGGTAGTTGTTCAGATCGACGCCGCCCTCCATGAGCCCGCACGTGGGCATCGCGCCCTCGATGACGTCGCCCGCGGACTCCGCGATCCGGCCGGTGACGAGGCCGCCCATGGAGGTGCCGTACGCCAGGATGTGGTCGGGATCGAGGCCGGTCTCATCGAGCATCGCGTCGAGCGACTGCAGCTGGTCGTCGACGGCGGTGGGAACCGCCCATCCGCTCGCGGCGTACGACGAGCCCACGAGCGCGTAACCCTGCTCGAGCAGCAGTGTCTTCGTGGCGTCGTCGGGGGCGACGGATGCCGGGTTGCCGGGGACGAACGAGGGCCGGTATCCGTGGCTGTACAGCAGGACGGTGCCGTTCCAGTCCGAGGGCACCGAGGCGAGCCAGGTCGTTCCGGTGGGAAGCGAGCCGGAGTAATCGCCCGGGGTGGCTGCGACGGCGGGCGGGGCGACGAGACCGGCGGAGAGCAGCGCGCCGGCGGCGACCGCTGCGACTCCGAGGACGCGCGTGCGTACGTGCGGGGACATGGGGTGGTCCTTCCGTTGTCATCATCGACAGGGACTCCGTCGTCGGCGACGGAGCTAGGACCAATTATCAAGTTTCCTGATGATGAATCAAGGGGTCAGGGCGATTGCTCGAGCGCGCGTCGTGCATCCTGCAGCCATCGACCGAGCGCAGAGCGCTCCGTCGACGACAGACCGGCGAAGGCCTCGGCCTCGATGCGGTCGACGTCGTTCCGGCATGCCGCCAGCAGTGCGGTGCCCGCCGCAGTGAGCGAGATCGTCATGCGCCGGCGGTTGTCGGCGTCGCGCACGCGCTCGATCAGCCCCGCCTCGCCCAGGGCGCGCACGATCCCCTCCATCGCCTGCGCCGACACGAAGGCATGGCGGGCGAGCTGCGCAGAGCTCATTCCCGGATGCTGCTCCAGCACGGTGAGCGCCGTGTACTGCGTGACGGTGATGCCGTGCGGCCGCACGACCGCATCGAGGCGCCCGCGGACCGCCAGTTCGACCTGCTTCACCTGATAGAGGATGCGGGGCGCGTGCTCGGCCGTCATGCGGTCCCCGGGTCCGTCATGCGATGAAGCCTACGGCGTCAGTGTTCCTCCGCGAACACGTCCTTCGCGATGCGGAAAGCCGTGTTGGCGGCGGGGACGCCGCAGTAGACGCCCGCCTGCAGGATGACTTCCTTGATCTCGTCGACGGTCAGGCCGTTGCGCAGGGCCGCCCGCAGGTGCATCGCCAGCTCTTCGTGGTGGCCGAGTGCGATGAGCGCAGTGAGCACCGCGACCGACCGCGATCGCCGATCGAGGCCGGGGCGCGACCAGACGTCGCCCCACGCGACGCGGGTGATGAAGTCCTGGAAGTCGGCGGTGAGCTCGTTCGTGCCGGCGATGGCCCGGTCCACGTGGGCGTCCGACAGCACCTCGCGCCGGACGGCCATCCCCTGGTCGTATCGCTCCTCGTCGGTGAGGCCCTCGCCCGCGGGCCGGCTCATGCCGCACGCTCCCGCGCAACGGCGTCGAAGAACTCTCGCAGCGCCGCGGCCGTCGCGGCCGGATCGTCCGCGGGCGGCAGGTGGGCGGCATCCGCGATCCCGACCGTCCGGCCGCGCTGCACGCCGTCGGCGATCTCGCGAGCGGATGCCTCGGGCGTGACGCCGTCGTGATCGCCCCAGACCGCGAGCACCGGAGTGGCGATCTCGCCGAGCCCGTCCCGCACGTCGAAGCCCGCGAGCGCCTCGCAGCACAGCGCATAGCTCTCGTCGTCGGTGTCCTGCAGCACGTGCAGCATGCGCCCGGTCAGGTCGGGGTCGCGCGCGATCGTGCCCGGCGCGAACCAGCGCTGCGCCGATCCGACGACGAGGCTCGAGGTGCTCTGCGCACGCACCTGAGCGGCACGGTCGCGCCACCCCTCGGGGGCGCCGATCGCCGCGCCGGAGCAGATGATCGCGGCGGCGTCGATGCGGTCGCCGTGGCGCCGGAGCAGCTCGAGGCCCACGCAGCCGCCGAGTGACACGCCGGCGTAGAGGAACGGGCCCTCGACCGCCTCGGCGACGGCATCGGCGAGCTCGGCGATCGTGAACGGCTCGGTCGCCGGCCGCGCGGCGCCGTGGCCGGGAAGGTCCCACGCCACGACCCGATAGCGCTTGGCGAGGGCCGGGATCACGCGCTCCCACAGCAGCGTCGACGTGCCGAGCGACGGCCCGAGGACGAGCGTCGGCGCGGCGGCGCTCGCGCCTCGCCCGGTCCCTGAGCCGCCCCCGGTGCCCGCGACGCCCCCGGCGCCTGAGCTTGTCGAGGGCCCCACGGGCGCGCCGACGGCGATGGCGGGAAGTGTCACGGGTTCTCCTCCTGGTCCGAAAGCGGGGTTTGGGGCGCGTCGCGTGCATTCGGGGCGTGCGCCGCGCGCCCCGAACGCGCGTCGTGCGCCCCGAACCGGGGACCGACGTCGGCGCCGGACCGGCCCGAAGGCGCGACGGCATCGTCCACCAGCGCGCCGGCCAGGCCGGTGTAGTTCGCGGGATCCAGCAGGTCGGCGACGAACGCCTCGGGTGTCGCCCCGCGCCCGACGTGATCGCGCTCGCCGCCGCCCGCGGCCGCGTCCGAGACGAGACGCGACACGGCCTCGGCGCCCGCCACGGGGCCGAGCACGAGCGAGAGCCGCTCGGCCACGATGAGCCCGCCGGTCGCACCGAGGTTGCGCGCGACGGCGTCGGTGTCGACGTGCAGGTCGCTCACGAGTGCAGAGGCATGGGCCGTGGCGCCGAGCGCGAGACGCAGCAGCTCCCTGAGCGTCGGCCACTCCGCGTGCCAGGCGCCGTCGGGCCGCTCATCGGCCGCGAGCGCCGACGCGAGGTGCAGCGTCGCACCCAGCTGCGGCGCGCGCAGCGCGGCGGAGCGGATGAGGACGGATGCCGCGGGGTTGCGCTTCTGCGGCATCGCCGACGATCCGCCGCCCGAGCCCTCGGCGAGCTCGCCGATCTCGGTGCGGCTGAGGGTCGCGACATCCCCCGCGATCTTGCCGACCGCGTCGATCGCCTGCACGAGGGCGTCGCCGAGCTCGGTGATGGGCCAGCGCGTCGTGTGCCATGGTGCGTCGGGCGCCGCGAGCCCGAGTTCGTGCGCGAACGCCGCGGGCAGGTCGGCGGCGGGCTCGGGTCCGGCGATCTCGGCGAACGACGCGAGCGTCCCGGCGGCGCCGCCCAGCTGTGCCGGCAGGTTGTGCTCCACTTCCTGCACTCGCTCCTTGGCACGCGCGACGCCTCTCAGCCATGCTGTGGCGCGCAGGCCCACGGTCGTCGGCACCGCGTGCTGGGTGAGCGTGCGGGCGGCCGCCACCTCGTCGCGACGCGAGCGCGCGAGCGAGCGCAGCGAGACCTCGGTGTGCTCGAGCGCGGCGACGACCTTGCTGGTCGCCGTGCGGGCGAGCAGCATCGCGGCGGTGTCGACGATGTCCTGGCTCGTCGCCCCGCGGTGCACCCACACGCGAGCATCGTCCGACACGCGCTCCCGGAGCCGCGCGACGAGGGGGATCACAGGGTTCCCGCCGGCCACGGATGCCGCAACGAGCGCCGTCAGGTCGACGCCGTGGTCGGGGCATCCGCGCAGGCCGCCCTGCCAGCCGAACTCCGCCTCGATCTCGTCCACCGCCTCCGCCGGAGCAAGGCCGAGTTCGCCGTAGGCCCGGGCCAGCGCGACCTCGGCCGTCACCAGAGCGTCGAGGTACGCGGCATCCGTCACCGTCTCGTCGTGACCCACGGTCACCGGCGAGAGCAGGCCCTCGTCCATCGGGGGCCGGTCACGGTCAGAAGGCAAGGAACACGGTCTCCTTCTCGCCCTGCAGATGGATGTCGTGGTGAAGGCTGCCATCGGCCAGGCGCGTCGCGATGAGCGTAGCGCGGTCGTCCTCGTCGAGCGAGGACAGCAGCGGGTCCGCCGCGAGCAGATCGTCGTGCTCGGGCAGGTAGATGCGCGTGACGAGCTTGTCGGGCAGCCCGCGCGCGAAGACCACGACCGAGTAGAACGGGGCGCCGCCGTCGATGGGACCGGGGTTGCGGGTCCAGAACTCGTAGCGGCCGACGTCCGTCGTCGCCGCCCGGCCGAAGCCCGTGAAGGAGTGGTCGTCGCGGCGGAACGCGCCGTGGGCGCGCGGGATCTCGCCGTTCTCGTCGGCGCTCCAGATCTCGACGACGGCATCGGGGATCGGCGCACCGGCGCCGTCGAACACCGTGCCGCCGAGCACGATCGCACCGGGGCTGTGCGGGAAGACGACCTCGTGCTTCTTCGGGTAGTCCAGGCCGAAGGCGAAGAACGGGCCGACCGTCTGCCCGCCCGTGGCCTCGTGGGTCTTCGGGCCCAGGTCGCGCTTGGTGCGGGTCGACATCAGTGCTCTCCTTCTTCGGGCTCGAACCACGTCGCGTCGGGGCCGTCGACGACGATGTCGAAGCGGTAGCCCATCGAGAACTCGGGCACCGACAGGTCGTGGTCGTACAGCCCGATGAGCCGGTCGCGGTCCTTCTGTCGCCAGATGGTGTTGTAGATCGGGTCGAGCGGGAACAGCGGGTCGCCGGGGAAGTACATCTGCGTCACGAGGCGCTGTGTGAAGCCCGAGCCGAAGACCGAGAAGTGGATGTGCGCGGGACGCCACGCGTTGACGTGGTTCTTCCACGGGTAGGCGCCGGGCTTGATCGTCGTGAACTTGTAGAACCCGTCGTCGTCGGTCACGATGCGGCCGGCGCCGGTGAAGTTCGGGTCGAGGGGTGCGGGATGCTGGTCGCGCTGGTGGATGTAGCGGCCGGCGGCGTTCGCCTGCCAGATCTCGACGAGCTGGCCGGCGACCGGGCGCCCCCACGAGTCGAGAACGCGGCCCTCGACGGTCATGCGTTCGCCCTGGGGCTCGCCGATGTGCTGCAGCGTCAGGTCGGACTCGATGGCGGCGACATCCCGCTGCCCGAAGGCCGGCGACCACAACTCGATCGTCTCGGGGTCGACGAGCTTCGGGTTCTTGGTCGGATGGCGCAGCAGGCTCGACCGGTACGGCGGGAAGTCGTGCAGGCTGATGTTCTGCCGCTCCCCCGCCTCCTCGCGCCGCGCTGCGGCGGCGTGGTAGTCGACGATCTCCTGCGTGATCTCGTTCTGCGTCAGCTGGTCGGGCGAGGCGAGCAGCGACTCCGGCGCTGCCACGTTCTGCTCGAGCACCACCGACGACGAGAACGCCTCCTCGCCCTGTGGATCGGGCTGGGTCGCGGTCATGAGGTCTCCTTCGACGACTCGGGTCTTCCCAGCGTCGCACCGCGCGGTGTGGTCCGCGTCGGAGATTCCCATCCAGTGGGAATGACGGATGCCGCGGCCGTGGGCATCCGTCCCCATCCGGGTTTGGGGCGCGATACGTCCGTTCGGGGCGCGCGCCGTGCGCCCCGAACGCACGGCATGCGCCCCGAACCCGTGGCGACACCGGTGCGGGACCAGGCGACGCCGGGCGCGGGACCAGGGCGACGCCGGGCGCGGGACCAGGGCGACGCCGGGCGCGGGACCGGGCGGGACCGGGGCGACACCGGCTCGCGGCACCAGGGCGACGCCGGGCGCGGGAC
>NZ_JBJDRL010000011.1:0-95099 GCF_044987475.1 Microbacterium sp. ZW CA_36 | reverse complement strand
GTCCGCGCCTGCTCGAGGAAGTCGGCGCGAGCGCTGTCGCGGCCGCTGCCCAGTGGCGCGAGCAGGGCTCGATCGTCCTCCATGTGGTGCGCGACGGCGAGGTGGTCGGCGGGCTCGCGCTCGCCGACGAGATCCGGCCAGAGTCGCGTGAGGCCGTCGATGCCCTGCAGAAGCTCGGCGTCGAGGTCGTCATGATCACGGGGGATGCCGAGCCCGTCGCCCGCTCGGTCGCCGAAGCCCTCGGCATCCGTCGTGTGTTCGCCGGTGTCCGCCCCGAAGACAAGGAGCGGAAGGTCGCCGAGCTGCAGGACGAGGGGCTCAAGGTCGCGATGGTGGGCGACGGCGTGAACGATGCCCCTGCGCTGGCGCGAGCCGACGTCGGCATCGCGATCGGCGCCGGCACCGACGTCGCGATCGCATCGGCAGGGGTCATCCTCGCGTCGAGCGACCCGCGTTCGGTGCTGTCGATCATCGAGCTGTCCCGCGCGAGCTACCGCAAGATGACGCAGAACCTGTGGTGGGCCGCCGGGTACAACCTCATCTCGGTGCCGCTCGCGGCGGGTGTGCTCGCCCCCATCGGGTTCGTGCTGCCGATGTCGGTCGGTGCCATCCTGATGTCGCTGTCGACCGTCGTCGTGGCCCTGAACGCCCAGCTTCTGCGGCGGCTCGACCTCAGCCCCGAGCGCAGCGCCCGCGCCGTGCTCGAGCGCTGACCGGCCGCCGTCCCGCCCCGTCTCCCCGCAGCGCCGTCGCGCTGCGGGGAGGACGCGGTGGGCGGTACGCGCACGGGCCGGCCGCGTCGGCCGCGGCATCCGCCGTCCTGGCACCCTCGCGGCGCGGCGATAGGGTTTGACAATGACGACGACTCCTCCCGGCTGGTACGACGACGGTCACGGCGCACTGCGCTGGTGGGACGGGCAGCAGTGGACGGAGCATGTCGCCCAGCCCGACGCCGAGTCGTCGCCCGCCCCGACAGAGGCCGAGATCGTCGCCGGCCAGCTCGGGTTCGGGCAGGAGGGCGCACCGGCCCAGGCCGACCCCCTCGCACAGCCCGGCGGACCTGGGCAGCCAGAGGGCGCGGCGCAGCCCGCACCGCAGTACCCGCCCGGCGACCCGGGGAACCCGCACGGCGCGTACCCCGGCGCTCCCGCGGGCGGTGCCTTCGCCGCCGCCACCGAGCCGCGCAAGAGCTCGAAGCTGTGGATCGTGTGGGTCGTGCTCGGTGTGGTGCTGCTCGGCATCGTGATCGCCGCGGCCGTGCTGATCCCCCTGCTCATGCTGTCGGCGGCGACCGCGGGAAGCACCGCCGACACCGACGATGAGCGCGCAGCGGTCTCCGCGGTCGAGCTCTACGACGACGCCTGGCAGGACGGCGACTGCGAGGCCTTCACGGCCGCGACCACCGAGAACTTCCGCGCCGAGAACGGATTCACCGACTGCCCCACCTTCGAAGCGGATGCCGAGGGCTTCGACGCGAACTTCGACGACTACGAGGTGCGGGTCACCGACGTCGAGACCCAGGCGGACGAGATCGCGGTGACGACCGAAGAGACCTACACCGCGGTCATCGATGGGAACGGCGACCCGATCGACCCGGCACCCGGCTCGACGGTGTACCACTACACGCTCGTCGCCGCCGATGGCACGTGGCTCATCGACGACCTGTACTACGACGAATGACCGCGGCAGAAACGCCCCGACCCGCTCACGACACCCGGTTCTACCTCGCCTGCGTAGGCATCGGCCTGCTCGCAGGACTGTTGTCGGGCCTGTTCGGCGTGGGCGGCGGCACGGTCATCGTGCCCTTCCTCGTCCTGCTGCTCGGCTTCGATCAGCGCCTCGCCGCCGGCACGTCCCTGGCCGCGATCGTGCCGACGGCGGCCGTGGGCGTGATCTCGTACGCGGTGCACGGCTCTGTCGCGTGGATCCCCGCGCTGCTGCTCGCGGCCGGCGCCGTCGTCGGCGCCCAGATCGGCACGTGGCTGCTGCCACGGCTCTCGCTCACCGTGCTCCGCTGGTCGTTCGTCGGCTTCCTGGCGGCGGTGATCGTGAGCCTGTTCGTCGTGATCCCCTCCCGGGATGCCGAGCTCGTCCTCACCTGGTTCAGTGGAGCGGCGCTGGTGGTGCTGGGCGTGGTCACCGGCATCCTGTCGGGACTCATCGGCGTGGGCGGCGGCATCATCGTCGTCCCGGCGCTGATGGTGCTTTTCGGCACGAGCGATCTCGTCGCCAAGGGCACCTCGCTGCTCATGATGATCCCGACGGCCGTCTCGGGCACCTTCGGCAACGTCCGCCGGCGCAACGTCGACCTCGTCGCGGCCGCGGTCGTGGGCGTCTCAGCGTGCACCACGACGGCGCTCGGCGCGTGGGCAGCGACCATCATCGACCCGTTCGTCGGCAACATGCTGTTCGCCGCGTACCTCGTGGTCATCGCGGTGCAGATGGCGCTGCGTGCGTGGCGCGGACGCCCCCGCCCGGCCGGCCCGGCGGAACCCGCTCGGTAGGATGGCCAGGTGCCAGTGAACCCCGAGCTCGTCGGCCGCGACTTCCCGCCGACGACCCCCTACCTCGTGGGTCGAGAGAAGGTGCGCGAGTTCTCGCGCGCCGTCTTCGCCGACGACCCGCAGCACAGCGACCCCGCCGCCGCGCAGGCACTCGGCTATGCCGACGTCGTCGCGCCGCCGACCTTCGCGATCGTGGTGACCGACGCCACGCTCCAGCAGCTGCTGGGCGAGCCCGACTCGGGCATCGTCCTGAAGAACGTGCTGCACGCCGAGCAGAAGTTCCGTTACTCGCGGCCCATCGTCGCGGGCGACGAGCTCACCGCGAAGCTGTCGGTCACCGGCATCCGCGCGATGGGGGCGGCAGCCATGGTGACGAGCGAGTCCGAGATCACGGATGCCGCAGGCGACCACGTCGTGACGGCGACGTCCATCCTGCTCGTGGGGGAGGGTGACGAGTGAGCGCGCTGACAGACCTCGCCGTCGGAGACGTCGTCGCCGAGCGGACCGTGCACCTCACCCGGGAGTCCCTCGTGCGCTACGCCGGGGCATCCGGCGACTTCAACCCGATCCACTACCGTGACGACGTCGCTGCCGCGGTGGGTCTTCCCGGCGTCCTCGCCCACGGCATGCTCACCATGGGCCTCGCCGTCGGCACGATCGAGTCATGGATCGGCGACACCGGCCGCATCCTCGAGTACGGCGTGCGGTTCACCAAGCCCGTCGTGGTCGATTCCGAGACCGGCGCCGACGTGACCGTCGTCGCCAAGGTCGGCGCCGTCGACGAAGAATCGGCCCGCATCGACCTCACGGTCTCGTTCAACGAGACGACCGTGCTGGTCAAGGCGCAGGTGCGCGTCCGGACCGTCTGACGCATGCCCGAGGTCACCCCCGTTCCGCTGTCGCGGCTCACGACCCTCCGCACCGGCGGCGAACCCGCGCGCATGATCGACGCACCGACGGCCGACGAGCTCGTCGCGGCGCTGCGCGACGTCTGGGCCTCCGGCGATGACTGGCTCGTGCTGGGCGGCGGCTCGAACCTGTTCGTCGGCGACGAGCCGTTCGACGGCACCGTGGTGCGCGTGCTCACCCAGGGCATCGAACGGTTGCCGTCGCCGCTGCCCGGACGCGCGCGCCTGCGGGTGCAGGCCGGCCACGATTGGGACGCCCTCGTCGCGTACGCCGTCGAGGCGGGCCTCGGCGGCGTCGAGGCGATGTCGGGGATCCCCGGCACCGTCGGCGCCGCGCCCGTGCAGAACATCGGCGCCTACGGCCAGGAGATCGTGCAGACGCTCACCGAGGTCGAGCTCCTCGACGAGTCCACGGGCGAGGTGTCGACGGTGCCCGCCGCCGAGCTCGGCCTCGGCTTCCGCACGTCGGTGCTCAAGCACCACTACGGCTCGGCGCCCGCCCGTCGCGCGGTGATCCTCACGGTGACCCTCGACCTTCCCGAGGTCGGCCCGGGCGCCCGCCGCATCGCCGGCGACCAGCTGCGCACGGCTCTGCGGCTCGGTCCCGACGACGAGGTGACGCTCGCCTGGGTGCGCGAGCGCATCCTCGAGACCCGCCGCAGCAAGGGCATGGTGCTCGACGCCGACGATCCCGACACCTACAGCGCAGGCTCGTTCTTCCAGAACGCGGTGGTCTCGGCATCCTTCGCGCGCACGCTTCCCGACGCGTGCCCCCGCTGGCCGGTGCATCCCGACCTCGACCCGGTGCTCGTCATCCCGCTCGCGAACTTCGACGGCTACGTGCCGCCGACGTCGACCGTCCGATCCGATGTCAAGGTGAGCGCCGGATGGCTGATCGAGCACGCCGGCGTGCGCAAGGGATTCAAGCTGCCACGCTCGCGCGCCGGCCTCTCGACCAAGCACGCGCTGGCCCTCACCAACCGCGGCAGCGCCACCGCCGCCGAGCTCGCCGAGCTCGCCCGCTTCATCCAGGGCCGCGTGCAGTCCGAGTTCGGCCTGGTGCTCCAGCCCGAGCCCGTGCTCCTGAACGTCGAGCTCTAGTCCCTCGCGCGGGAGCCGGACGCAGAACGCGGATGCCTCGAACCGAGGCATCCGCGTTCTGTGACGTCGTCGGCTACGACGCGAAGAGGCGCTGCAGGCGCTGCACGCCCTCGAGGAGCGCGTCGTCTCCGAGTGCGTACGAGAGGCGCAGGTAGCCCGACGGGCCGAAGGCCTCACCGGGCACGACGGCGACCTCGGCCTCTTCGAGGATGAGGTCGGCGAGCTCGAGCGAGGTCGTGGGCGTCTTGCCCGCCCACTCGCGGCCGAGCAGGCCGCGCACGTCGGGATAGACGTAGAACGCGCCCAGCGGGGTGGGCACCTCGACGCCGTCGATCTTCGACAGCTCGGTCACGATCGTGCGGCGACGGCGATCGAAGGCCTGACGCATCTGCTCGACCTCGTCCTGCGGGCCGGTGAGCGCCGCGAGCGCCGCGCGCTGCGCGATGTTGTTGACGTTCGAGCACAGGTGCGACTGGAGGTTGCCGGCGATCTTGATCGCCGCCTGCGGCCCGACCATCCAGCCGAGGCGCCAGCCGGTCATCGCGTAGGTCTTCGCGACGCCGTTGACGAGGATCGTCTGGGCCGCGGCATCAGGAACCGCCTCCACGATCGAGACGGCGCGGGTGCCTTCGTAGACCAGGTTCTGGTAGATCTCGTCGGAGATGATCCAGATGCCGTGCTCGACGGCCCACTCGCCGATCGCCGCGGTCTCCTCGGCCGTGTACACCGAGCCGGTCGGGTTCGACGGCGACACGAACACGAGCGCCGTCGTGCGGTCGGTGCGTGCGGCCTCGAGCTGCGCGACGGTCACCTTGTAGTCCTGGTCGGCGCCGGCGAAAACCTCGACCGGGATGCCGTCGGCCAGGGCGATCGCCTCCGGGTAGGTCGTCCAGTACGGGGCCGGCAGCAGCACTTCGTCGCCCGGGTTGACCACGGTCTGGAAGGCCTGGTAGACGGCCTGCTTGCCGCCGTTGGTGACGATGATCTGAGACGGGTCCACCTCGAGGCCGGAGTCGCGCAGCGTCTTCGCCGCGATCGCCTCGCGGAGCACCGGCAGACCCGCCGCCGGCGTGTAGCGGAAGTTCGCCGGGTTGTGCAGCGCCTCGGCTGCGGCATCCACGATTAACTGCGGCGTCGCGAAATCGGGCTCGCCGGCCGCATACGAGATGACCGGCCGTCCGGCGGCCTGCAGGGCCTTGGCCTTGGCATCGACCTTGAGGGTCGCCGACTCGGCGATGGCGCTGAGCTTGCGGGAGAGCGTGGGCGTACGGGTGAGCGGTGCGCGTTCTGTCACGCTTCGAGCGTAGTCCGCGCGCGCGTCGCGGTCAGCGGCCAATCGCCCTCGACCGGCCCGTGACTGTGCGCGATGCCGGGCGGGCGCGACGGAACGTCCGACGGCGGGCTACCGGGCGCCACCAGCGCACGGTACCCTGTGCCTCGTGGACGCCTGGATCTGGGGAGCCGTCGTGCTCGCCATCGTGCTCGTCGCCGCGGGCGGAATCGCCTGGTGGCTCGCGCGCGGGTGCATGCTCACGAGGATCGGCGCCACCGGTGCGATCGTCGGCGGCGTGCTGTCGCTCATCGCCCTGGTCGTCCTGCTCGATCCCGACGCGGGACTGCGCGCCGCCGCCGTCATCACGGTGGGCTCCGGCGTCTGGCTGCTCGCATGGGCGCTGGCGGGCGGCATCCGCGGGCAGCGACTGCTCCGCGCCGAGGAGCGAGCGGATGCCGCAGCCGCCCCGGTCGCGCCCGTGGTCGTCGCCTCCCGGCAGCTTCCGGCCGGCTGAGACCTGCGGCGACCCCTGACCTCGACGGGCGTCGCATCCACCGAATGGGGGATGCCTCCTCCAGCGGATGACGGCTGGGCGCGGCATCAGCTCACCGCCAGTCTGGAACCATGCAGACACAGGCGGTGCGGGTGCGGAACCTGCGCAAGACATACGGCGGCCGTGCGGTCGTCGACGGGGTGTCGTTCGACATCGCGCAGGGCGAGACGTTCGCGCTGCTCGGGCCGAACGGCGCGGGCAAGTCGACGACCGTCGAGATCCTCGAGGGGTACCGTCGCCGGTCGGGCGGCGAGGTCGAAGTGCTGGGCGTCGACCCCGCGACGGGAGGGCTCGACCTCAAGGCGCGGGTCGGCATCGTCCTGCAGTCGGCGGGGATCTCGGGGCCGGTCACCGTGCGGGAGCAGCTGCGGCAGTTCGCGGGGTTCTACCCCGACCCACGTGACGTCGACGAGGTGATCGCGGCGGTCGGCCTGGAGGCGCAGGCCAAGACCCGCATCTCGAAGCTCTCCGGCGGTCAGCAGCGGCGCGTCGACGTCGCACTCGGCATCATCGGGCGGCCCGAGCTGCTGTTCCTCGACGAGCCGACGACCGGCTTCGACCCGCACGCGCGGCGAGAGTTCTGGGACCTGATCCGTCGCCTGCAGACCGACGGCACCACGATCCTGCTCACGACCCACTACCTCGACGAGGCCGCGCAGCTCGCCGACCGGGTCGCCGTGATCGCCGCCGGCCGCATGCAGGCGATCGGCCCGCTCGCGGGGTTCGGCGGCGCCGAGGCGCGCGTGCCGGTCGTGAGGTGGGTGGAGGCCGGGATGCCGCGGGAGGAGCGCACCGACGACCCGTTCGGGTTCACCACGGCGCTGGCCGCACGCCTGGGTGCGGCACCGGAAGAGCTCGAGATCGTGCGGCCCAGCCTCGAGGACATCTACCTCGGGCTGGTGGCCGAGGCCGAGGCCGAGACATCCGCCACCGCATCCGATGCGGTCGCTGCGAAGGGAGCAGGACGATGAGCGTCACGATGCAGAGCCCATCCTCGAGCGCGCGAAGTGGCGCGGTCGGCGGCACTCGGCGGCGCGGTCTGCTGGCGGTGGGTCTCTGGCGGGCCCGCTTCGAACTGCTGCAGTACTTCCGCTCGGGCGACACCCTCTTCTTCACCTTCCTGTTCCCGATCTTCATGCTGGGGCTGTTCAGCGTCGCGTTCGGGTCGGATGGCGACGTGCAGATCGCACCCGGGGTGCCCCCGATCTCGATGGCCCAGCTGTACCTCCCCGGCATGATCGCGGCCGGCCTGCTGCTGTCGGGCTTCCAGAACCTCGCGATGGACATCGCGATCGAACGCTCCGACGGCATGCTCAAGCGGCTCGGCGGCACCCCGCTGTCGCCGGTGAGCTACTTCATCGGCAAGATCGGCCAGGTGCTGGTGACCGGTGTGCTGCAGTCCGCGCTGCTGCTCCTGTTCGCATCGCTCGTGCTGGGCGTCGAGCTTCCCACCGAACCCGAGCGCTGGGCGACGTTCGCCTGGGTGTTCGTGCTCGGCATCACGACCTCGGCGCTGCTCGGTGTCGCGCTGTCGGCCGTGCCTCGCACCGCCAAGAGTGCGACCGCCGTCGTCGTGCCGATCGCGCTGGCGCTGCAGTTCATCTCGGGCGTGTACCTGACGTTCTCGCAGCTGCCGGAGTGGCTGCAGAACGTGGCCGGGCTGTTCCCGCTCAAGTGGATGGCGCAGGGGATGCGGGCCGTCTTCCTCCCCGAGGAGTACGCGGCCCTCGAGCAGAACGGCGAGTGGGATCTCGCCGGGGTGGCGATCGCGCTGGCTGTCTGGCTCGTCGTCGGTCTCGTGCTCTCGCGCGTCACCTTCCGGTGGATCCGTCGCGACGCGTAGCCTGACGATGCCCGAACCGCCGCGATGGTGCGGAGGCGGGCGCTGGTCGTCGGAGGCGGGAAAGGGTGGGGCGCCATGCTGAGCAAGCGCCGGTGGGACGCGATCGTGGCGATCGTCTCGACGGTGATCGCCGTCGCGCTGGTGTTCCTCTTCCCGCCCGTGACCGCCGCCCGCACAGCGATCGCGCTCGCCGCGATCGTCGTCTTCGCGGCGGCGTACGCGCTGATCGGTCGCGACGCCGTCGAGCCGCCGCGGGCGGCGTGGCGGTATCCCGCGTTCCTCTCGGTGGCGGCGGTGGCGGTCGGGATCGGCGCCGGTGCCGCGCCGTTCATGGCCATGCTGCAGACGCTCGCCTACCCGCTCGTGTGGGTGGTCGGCGACTCCCGGCGCCGAGGGATCGGCGGATCCGCGGTCATCGCGGGAAGCGTGTTCGTGGGTGCGAGCTTCGGCTATGGCCCGAACCTGCAGTCGTTCCTCGCGGGAGCGACAACCGCTGTCTTCTCGCTCTCGTTCGCGATCGCGATCGGGCTGTGGATCGCGCAGATCGCCGAGTACGGCGAGGAGCGCGAACGGCTGCTCGCCGAGCTGACGGCCGCCCAGGGCCAGGTGGAGGCGCTCAGCCGCGAGCGGGGCGCTTCCGCCGAGCGCGAGCGCCTGGCCCGCGACATCCATGACACGCTCGCACAGACCCTCGCCGGACTGGTGATCTTCGCGGAGCGGGCCGGCCGGCAGTCGCGTGAGGGACAGACCGATGCCGCCGCCTCGACGATCGCGACCGTGGAGCAGGTCGCGCGCGACGCTCTCGCCGAGGCCCGTGCCCTGGTCGCCCGCACGGCCGCTGTGCCGCGCGAGCCCGCGTTCGCCGCGGCGGTCGAGCGCCTCGTGGAGCGCTTCCGTGCGCAGGGCCGGGCGGCCATCGTGCTCGACACGGCAGGGGTGGAGGGCGAGCTCGACCGCGAGACTCAGGTCGTGCTGCTGCGGTGTCTTCAGGAGGCCCTGTCGAACGCCGCGAAACACGCCGAGGCCGACCTCGTCGAGGTGCGGGTGCACGTGGACCCCGGCGGCACCGCGTCGCTGGAGGTCGCCGACGACGGACGCGGGTTCGAGCCCGACGCGACGGGTGCCGGATTCGGGCTCGACGGCATGCGGGAGCGCGTGGCGCTCGCCGGTGGCACGATCCAGGTCGCCTCGACGGCGGGGCACGGGACGACGCTGCGCGTGCAGCTTCGGCCGGCTCGAGAGGATGCAGTCCTGGATGCGAACGAGGAGGCTTCATGATCCGGCTGCTCATCGCCGACGATCACCCGGTCGTGCGCGCTGGACTCGCTGGGCTGCTGTCGGACGAGCCCGGCTTCGAGGTCGTGGGCGAGGCATCCGATGGCGACGAAGCCGTGCGCCTCGCCGCCGCGACCCGTCCCGACGTCGTGCTGATGGACCTGCGCATGCCGCACGTGGACGGCGTCGCCGCGACCGCGCGGATCGCCGGGGGAGAGGCCGGCGACCCCGTGCCGCGCGTGCTGATCCTCACCACGTACGAGTCCGACGACCAGATCCTCGCGGCGATCGAGGCCGGTGCGTCGGGGTATCTGCTCAAGGCCGCGCCACAGGCCGAGATCGTCGCCGGCATCCGCTCGGTGGCGGCCGGGCAGTCGGCGCTCTCGCCGCAGGTGGCGGTGCGCCTCGTCGAACGGATGCGGCGGCCCGAGCCCGGCACCGTGCTCACGGCGCGCGAGACCGACGTGCTGCGGCTGGTCGCCACGGGGCTCAGCAACAAGCAGATCGCCGTGGCGCTCGGGATCGGCGAATCGACCGTGAAGACCCACCTGCTGAAGGTCTTCGAGAAGCTCGGCGTCGCCGACCGCACCCGCGCCGTGACGCTGGCGATGGAGCGCGGGCTGCTCAGGTAGCCGCTCGGCGACTCTCACGCGGCAGTGCGTGCAACGACGGATGCCTCGGACCGGGTGGTCCGAGGCATCCATCGTCTTCAGTGGTCGCCGTCGATCAGCTGAACTGGTTCATCGTGTTGTGCTGGCCGCCGGCCTTCAGAGCCGCGTCGCCGGCGAAGTACTCCTTGTGGTTGTCGCCGATGTCGCTTCCGGCCATGTTCTGGTGCTTGACCGTGGCGATGCCCTCGCGGATCTCGCGACGCTGCACGCCCTTCACGTAGGCCAGCATGCCCTCTTCGCCGAAGTAGCCCTTGGCGAGGTCATCGGTCGACAGGGCCGCGGTGTGGTAAGTCGGGAGCGTGATGAGGTGGTGGAAGATCCCGGCGCGAGCGGAACCCTCACGCTGGAAGGTGCGGATCTTCTCGTCGGCCAGCCGCGCCAGCTCGGTGTCGTCGTACTGGACGTTCATCAGATCGCCGCGGTCGTAGGCCGAGACGTCCTCGCCCTGCTCCGCGAGCAGGTCGTACGCCTGCTGGCGGAAGCTGAGCGTCCAGTTGAACGACGGGCTGTTGTTGTAGACGAGCTTCGCGTTCGGGACCTCGGCGCGGATCGCGTCGACCATGCCGGCGATCTGCTCCACGTGCGGCTTCTCGGTCTCGATCCACAGCAGGTCGGCACCGCTGCGCAGCGACGTGATGCAGTCCAGCACGACGCGCTCCTCACCGGTTCCGGAGCGGAACTGGTAAAGGTTGCTGGCCAGGCGCTTGGGGCGCAGCAGCCTGCCGTCGCGCTTGATGACGACGTCGCCGTTGCCGAGACCGCCCTCCGAGATCTCTTCGACATCGAGGAAGGAGTTGTACAGGTCGCCGAGGTCGCCCGGCTCGTGCGTCACCGCGAGCTTCTGCGTGAGGCCGGCACCGAGCGAGTCGGTGCGGGCGACGATGATGCCGTTGTCGATGCCGAGCTCGAGGAACGCGTAGCGGACCGCCGTGAGCTTCGCGATGAAGTCCTCGTGCGGGACGGTGACCTTGCCGTCCTGGTGGCCGCACTGCTTCTCATCCGACACCTGATTCTCGATCTGGATGGCGCACGCGCCCGCCTCGATCATCTTCTTGGCGAGGAGATAGGTGGCCTCGGGATTGCCGAAGCCGGCGTCGATGTCGGCGATGATCGGCACGACGTGGGTCTCGTAGCTGTCGATCTGCGACTGGATGAACTCGACGGCGGTCTCGTCGCCGGCGACGCGCGCGTCGTCGAGCTTCGTGAAGAGCAGGTCGAGCTCGCGGGCGTCGGCCTGGCGGAGGAAGGTGTAGAGCTCCTCGATCAGGGCCGGCACCGATGTCTTCTCGTGCATCGACTGATCGGGAAGAGGACCGAACTCCGAGCGCAGCGCGGCGACCATCCAGCCCGACAGGTAGAGGTAGCGCTTGTTCGTGCTCTTGAGGTGCTTCTTGATCGAGATGAGCTTCTGCTGCCCGATGAAGCCGTGCCACACGCCGAGCGACTGCGTGTACACCGACGAGTCGGCGTCGTACTCCGCCATGTCGCGGCGCATGATGTCGGCCGTGTACTGAGCGATCTCGAGTCCCGTCCGGAAGCGGTTCTGCGCCCGCATGCGGGCGGCGGACTCGGGGTCGATGGCGTCCCAGCTGGAGCCGTGCTGCTCCTTGAGCGCCCGGATGGCTTCGATGTCGTCGTTGTAGGCGGTCATGGTGTTTCCTTTGCGATAGGTGGTTCGTGTCCCGAGAAGCGGATGCCGCGTCAGTCGGTCTCGATCAGGAAGCGCGAGTAGGCCGGCAGCGTGAGGAACGCCGGGAAGTCCTGGCCGAGGGCGACGTCACGGAAGATCTCCGCCGCGTCGTCGAAGCGGTCGCCCTCGCGCCGCTCGACCTCGCCCAGCACCTGGGTGATCAGACCCTCCACGTACTCGCGGGTGATCGGGGTGCCGTCCTCGGTGGTGCGGTCCTGGTGGATCCACTGCCACACCTGGCTGCGGCTGATCTCGGCGGTCGCGGCATCCTCCATGAGGTTGTCGATCGCCACCGCGCCCAGGCCGCGCAGCCAGGCCTCGAGGTAGCGGATCGCCACGGACACGTTCGCGTGCACGCCCGCCGCAGTGATCGGACGCCCGATGTGCACGTCGATCAGGTCGCCCGCGCTCACGCGCACCTCGGGACGCTGACGGTCGAGCTGGTTCGGGCGATCGCCCAGCACCGCATCGAACTCGGCCCGTGCGACCGGGATCAGGTCGGGGTGGGCCACCCACGTGCCGTCGAACCCGTCGCCGGCCTCGCGCTTCTTGTCGGCGGCGACCTTCTCGAACGCCGTCGCCGTCACCTCGGGGTCGCGGCGGTTCGGGATGAAGGCGCTCATGCCGCCGATCGCGAAGGCGCCGCGCTTGTGGCACGTCTGCACGAGCAGCTCGGTGTAGGAGCGCATGAACGGCACGGTCATCGTGACCTCGCTGCGGTCGGGCAGCACGAACCGTGCGCCCCGGCCGCGGTAGTTCTTGATGATCGAGAAGATGTAGTCCCAGCGCCCGGCGTTGAGGCCCGCACAGTGGTCGCGCAGCTCGAAGAGGATCTCCTCCATCTCGAACGCCGCAGGCAGCGTCTCGATGAGCACGGTCGCACGGATCGTGCCGTGCGGGATCCCGATGTAGCGCTCGCTGAAGGTGAAGACGTCGTCCCACAGCTTCGCCTCTTCGCTCGACTCCAGCTTGGCGATGTAGAAGTACGGCCCGCGGCCGTTCGCGATCAGCCGCTCGGCGTTGTGGAAGAAGTACAGCCCGAAGTCCACCAGCGAGCCCGACGCCGCCATCGTGCGACCGGTGCGGTCGGTGAAGCTGATGTGCTGCTCCGGCAGGTGCCATCCGCGGGGACGCATCACGATCGTCGGCGTCTCGGTCGCGGTGACCTCGTAGCGCTTGCCCTCGGGGCTCGTGAACGCGAGCTCGCCGCGGATCGCGTCGCGCAGGCTCAGCTGGCCCTCGATGACGTTCTTCCAGGTCGGGCTGGTCGCATCCTCCTGGTCGGCGAGCCACACCTTCGCGCCGGAGTTGAGCGCGTTGATGGTCATCTTCGGGTCGGTGGGGCCGGTGATCTCGACGCGCCGGTCCTCGAGGCCGGGGCCGGCGCCCGCGACCTGCCAGTCGGCATCCTCGCGGATATGCCGGGTGTCGTCGCGGAACTGGGGGTCGTGCCCGTTGCCGATCTCGAAGCGACGGCGCATGCGGTCGGCGAGCCGGTCGTGCCGACGAGCGCCGAAGCGCTGGTGCAGCTCGGTGAGGAACGCGATGGCCTCAGGGGTGAGGATCTCGTCGTACCGGGCCGGCATGCGGCCGGCGATCTCGATCGAGGGCTCGTGGGTCGTGGTGGGGATGGGGCCGGTGCGCGTACGCATCGGGGTGGCGGTTGCAGGTGTCATGTCCCTGTCCTGTCTGTGCGGTCCCGGTCGTTGAGCGAGCTTGCGAGCCGAAACGCGTTCGGTGGAGCGCGTTTCGTCTCGCTCGTTCCTCGTTCGCTCAACGACCGGGAAGCGACGTGTGTACTTTTCGGAGGGATGCTCCACCCGGCGTGTGGGCCGGGTCGGGGCATCCCGTGATCCGCGTTCTGGATCAACCGTCGGTAGGTCGTGTGACCACTCTGCGGTGAAGTTCGGCACTTGAACTGACGATTCGACGTGTGAAGTTTTCGGGTATTTCTGCTTTCGTGACAGAATCGACCCATGACGACGACGTTGACCACCGATCCGCGCGGTGAACTCCCCGACGATGATGAGGTGGACCCGCTCACCATCGGCCGCCGGATCCGGCAGCTGCGCACAGACCGCGGCATGACGCTCGAAGAGCTCGCCGCTGCCGTCGAACGCGCGCCCAGTCAGCTGTCGATGATCGAGAACGGTCGCCGCGAGCCGAAGCTCACGCTGCTCCAGTCGATCGCGCGGGCGCTCGGCTCATCGATCGACGCGATCCTGGAGTCCGAGCCGCTCGACGAGCGCGCCACGCTCGAGATCTCGCTCGAACGCGCCATGCGCGGCCAGACGTTCCAGGCGCTCGGCATCCCGCCGTTCCGCATCGGCAAGACGGTGCCCACCGAGGCGCTGAAGGCGATGCTGGCGCTGCAGGGCGAGATCGAGCGGCTGCGCGACGAGCGCGCCGCCACCCCCGAGGAGGCGCGTCGCGCGAACGTGGCGCTGCGCAAGCTCATGCGCACGCAGAACAACTACTTCGCCGAGCTGGAGCAGCAGGCGCGGGGGATTCTCGACGCCGTCGACCACCCGGGCGGTCCGCTGACCCAGCGGACGGCATCCGATATCGCCGCCCATGTCGGCTTCACGCTGCACTACGTGCCCGACCTGCCGCAGACGACCCGGTCGGTGGCAGACATCAAGAACGGGCGCCTCTACCTGTCGAGCCGCCTCACCACCAAGGGCGACCCGCGCACGGCGGTGCTGCAAGCGCTCTCGAGCCGGATCCTCGGCCACCGCGAGCCGACGTCGTACGCCGACTTCCTGCGCCAGCGCGTGGAGACCAACTACCTGACCGGCGCCCTCCTCATCCCCGAGGCGCATGCTGTGCCGTTCCTGCAGGAGGCCAAGAAGGATCGGTCGATCTCGATCGAAGACCTCCGCGACGCGTACTCGGTGTCGTACGAGACCGCGGCGCACCGTTTCACGAACCTCGCGACCGTGCACCTGGGCCTGCCCGTGCACTTCCTCAAGGTGCACGAGTCGGGAGTCATCACGAAGGTCTACGAGAACGACGACGTCAACTTCCCGACCGACCGCCTCGGCGCGATCGAGGGGCAGATGTGCTGTCGCAAGTGGACCTCGCGCGTCGTCTTCGACGTCGACGACCACTTCAACCCCTACTACCAGTACACCGACACCGGGAACGGCACCTACTGGTGCACGGCTCGCGTGGAGCTGTCGAGCGAGGGGGCGCACTCGGTCAGCGTCGGCGTGCGGTTCGACGACACGAAGTGGTTCCTCGGCCGCGACACCCCCAACCGCGGCGTCTCGACCCACTCGGTGGAGGCGTGCTGCCGCCGCGCGCCCGCCGACCTGGAGTCGTCGTGGCGCGAGCAGTCCTGGCCGAATGTGCGCACGCCGCGCACCCTGCTCGCGACACTGCCCACGGGAGCCTTCCCCGGCGTCGACACCACCGACGTGTACGAGTTCCTCGAGGCGCACGCGCCCCGCTGATCCCGTCGCCGTCGCCGTCGCCGAGATCAGGTGATGCCGCGGGTCGGCCGCGGGGCGTCAGTGGCGTCCGGCGACCCAGTCGGCGACGTGGGCGGGCCAGGCGGTGCGCGCTGACGAACCGGAGGCCTCGGACCGATCCGCCATGCGGTAGGCGGTGTAGATGGCGTTCACCGCTGTCCAGCGCAGCGGCTCGATCTCCCAGCGCTTCGCTCGGTGGCCCACCCACGGCAGGCGGGTGAGCTCGGTGTCGCGCTCCAGCACGAGGTCGGAGAGGGTGCGGCCGGCTAGGTTGGTCGCGGTCACGCCGGTGCCGACATAGCCGCCCGCCCAGCCGAGCCCGGTGGAGCGATCGTGCACGACGGTCGCCGCCCAGTCGCGCGGCACCCCGAGCACACCGGCCCAGGCATGGGCGATGGGGGTGGCCGCGGCATCCGGGAAGAAGTCGTGAAGGAGATGCGTCAGCGACCGGATCGTGCGCTCCTGCGTCGCGCCATCGGTGTCGACGCGCGACCCGTAGCGGTAGGGCACGCCCCGCCCGCCGAAGGCGATGCGGTCGTCGGCGGTGCGCTGCGCGTACATGTACACGTGCGCGAAGTCGCCCAGCGTGTCGCGGCCGTCCCAGCCCACCGCGCGCCAGAAGTCCGCCGGCAGGGGTTCGGTCACGATCATCGACGAGTTCATGGGCAGCCAGGTGCGGTGCTCGCCGCGCAGGTCGGCGGTGAAACCCTCGGTCGCCCGCAGCACATGGGTCGCCCGGACCGTGCCGCGGTCGGTGACCGCCCGGCCGGCCGAGATCTCTCGCACGTGGGTCTGCTCGAAGATCGTCACACCCAGCCGCTCGACCGCATCGGCGAGACCGCGCACGAGCTTCGCGGGGTGGATGCGCGCGCAGTGCGGGTGCCACACGGCGCCGAGTGCGCCCGCGATCCGGATGCGGGATGCCGCCGCCTCGGCATCCCACACCTCCGCGTCGGTGTGGGGCCACGACTGCTCGGCCTCCGCGCTTGCACGAAGGCGCGCGAGCTGTGCCGGCGTGCGGGCGACGCCGAAGTCGCCGCCCTTGACGATGTCGGCGTCGACGCCCTCGCGGGTCGCGACGGTGATGACCTCGTCGACGGTCTCGTTGAGTGCGCGCTGCTGTGCGATCGCAGCCTCGCGGCCGTGCGTCTCGGCGTAGCGCTCGCGGCCGCCGGTGACGGTGTTCGTGAGCCACCCGCCGTTGCGACCGGATGCGCCGAAGCCGGCGAAACGCTGTTCGAGCACGACCACCCGCAAGTCGGGCTGTGCGCGCTTGAGGTAGTACGCGGTCCACAGGCCGGTGTAGCCGGCCCCCACGATCGCGACGTCGGCGTCGAGGTCGCCGGGCAGCGGTGGTCTCGGGGTCGGTAGGCCGCCGAGGTCGCGCCACCACCACGACACGTCGCCGTTGGGAATCGTGTGGGCCTCGGGCGCGGCGCTGGAGGGCACGGTCATCCGCCCATCCTGCCGGGCGTTAACCGGTACGCGGTGACACGGAATGTCACCATCGGGACTCCTTCCCGTACCGATCGTGCGCAACGTCTCGTTTCGGCCGTTGAACTTCCGGTTCACACGGGTGGGTTGTGGGGTGTTGAACTTCCGGTTCACGCGGGTGGGCTGTGGGGTGTTGAACTTCCGGTTCACACGGGTGGGCTGTGGGGTGTTGAACTTCCGGTTCACACGGGTGGGCTGTGGGGTGTTGAACTTCCGGTTCACGCGGGTGTGTTGTGGTGTGTCGTCTCGGCCGTTGAACTTCCGGTTTACGCGGGTGGGCTGTCGAGGTGCTGAACTTCCGGTTCACATGGTTCGCGTCCGGGCCCGGGGCTCTGGGGAGTCGTGTGAGCCGGAAGTTCATCGGCGTATCGGGACGGTCTGCCTCGGCGAGGAGAACAGGCGGGTGAAGAATCAGGCCGAGGGTGCCAGGGCGCGCAGCGCCGCCCACAGCTCGGCGCGGGTCGCGAACGACGCCAGGTCGCGGCCGAGCACGCGCTCGATGAGCGCGAGCCGGGTGCGCACGGTGTGCCGGTGGACGCCGAGGGACCGGGCCGTCGCCTCGTGCGAGCAATCGGCGTCGAGCCAGACCTGCAGCGTCTCGACGAGGTGCGTGCCCTGCGCAGCATCGTGGTCGTTCAGCGGCGCCAGCTCGGCGCGCGCGAGCGCCCGCGCGTCGTCGCTGAGCGCCGACAGCACGCCCCCGCGCGAGACCTCGGCGAACGCGGTCACCGCACCCGCGCCGCGATCGCGTGCGACACGTGCCTGCCCGAGTGCGGCGGCGAACGCGTCGTAGCCCGCCGGATCCGACAGACCGACCCGGACGTCGAAGCGGCCGACGAGATCGTGGATGCTCGAGGGATCGTCCGCCGGCACGACGAGCACGAGACCGTCGTCACCGCGTCCGAAGAACAGCGCACCGCGCTTCTCGTCGGCCCACAGCTCGAGCAGCTCGGCGATGCCGTCGACGCGGGCGGCTGCGGCATCCGTCACCGCCACCACGACGGGTGCCGGCGGAAGCGGCCCCCACAGCTCGCGGGAGGTGCGGCGGGCGAGCCCGGGGTCGCCGCTCAGGAGCGACTGCACCAGGCCGGCGCGCAGCGCCGAGCGGGCGCGGCCGAGCCCCTGCTGCTGCTCGAGCGCCAGACCGGCCATCGCGATGACGGCCGTGACGACGACGCGTCCCTCTTGGTCGAGGTCGCCGGCGGCGATCGCGATCACGCCGCGCAGGTGGCCGCCACGTCCGAGCGTCTGCAGCGTGAAGGGCGTGTCGCCGATGTGCAGCGACGAGCCGGCGCGTGCACCGCGGTGGAGGACCCCGGTCACCTCTCGCTGCAGCGCGGCGGCCGTCTCGGCGTCCAGCGCGCCGGCGGGGTGCTCGCGCGACAGCTCGCCCGCCGCGTCGAACATGCCCACCCACGTGTCGAGCTGCTTGGCGAGCTCGGCCACCGTCGCCCCGAGGCCGTCGGGGCGGAGGGCCGCCAGGGCGATCGCCCGCTGCGCGGCCAGCGCCCAGCTGCGGCGGGCGTAGGCCTCGGCGGCGATCGCCTCGGCGTTGGCGCGGGCCACCGCGATGAACGGCGTGCGGTAGGGCACCTCGAACAGCGGCATCCGCTCGTCCCGGCACGCCTCGACGAGGGCGGGAGGGATGCCGGCGCGCACGACCTCGGTGCCGAACCCGAGTCCCACGACGCCCCGGGCCGCGAGGCGGTGAACGTATGCACGGTACACGTCGGAAGCCTCGTCTCCCTTCGGGAACTGGGTGCCGGTGGTCAGCAGCACGAGCCCCTCGGACAGGAACGGGGTGGGATCGGCGAGGTCGGAGCTGTGCACCCAGCGGATCGCCTTGTCGAGGGCGCTGGGCTCCAGATCGTCGCCGGCGAGCGAGAGCCGCAGATCGCGCCGAGCCAGGAGGGCGCGAAGAGTGGGGGCGTCGGCATCCATGATGCTCCGAGTGTACGGCTCGTACAGCAGGGCAGGCAGAATGTACAGCGGGGAGGGTGCGGGCGCTCCGCGGAGCGACATACGCTCCCCACCATGAGCAGCGCAGCCGACATCGTCACAGAAACGCCCCTCGGCGGTCCGACCCTTCCGCAGGAGCGCCGCCTGGTCACCAGCATCCCCGGTCCTCGCTCGCAGGAGCTGATCGACCGCAAGGCCGATGCCGTCGCGGCGGGCGTCGGGCACACCGCGCCGGTCCACGCCGTCGCCGCAGGCGGGGGAGTCATCGTCGATGCCGACGGCAACTCGCTCATCGACCTCGGCTCGGGCATCGCGGTCGCCACGATCGGCAACGCGCACCCGAAGGTCGTCGCGGCGGTGCAGGCACAGGTCGCCCAGTTCACCCACACGTGCTTCATGATCGCGCCCTACGACTCGTACGTGTCGGTCGCCGAGGCGCTCAACCGCATCACGCCGGGCGACCACGCCAAGAAGAGCGCCCTGTTCAACTCGGGCGCCGAGGCGGTGGAGAACGCGGTCAAGATCGCCCGCAAGTACACCGGCAAGCAGGCGGTCGTCGCGTTCGACCACGGGTACCACGGCCGCACCAACCTCACCATGGCGCTGACCGCGAAGGCGATGCCGTACAAGAGCGGCTTCGGACCCTTCGCCTCGGAGATCTACCGCGCGCCGCTGTCGTACCCGTACCACGACGGGCTCACCGGCCCCGAAGCCGCCAAGAAGGCCATCTCGATCATCGAGAAGCAGGTCGGCGCCGACAACCTCGCCGCCGTGATCATCGAGCCGATCCAGGGTGAGGGCGGCTTCATCGTCCCCGCCGACGGTTACCTGCCGGCGCTCGTCGAGTGGTGCCGTGCCAACGACGTCGTGTTCATCGCCGATGAGATCCAGACGGGCTTCGCACGCACGGGCGAGATGTTCGCGAGCGAGGTGTTCGGCATCGTTCCCGACCTCATGACGACCGCCAAGGGCATCGCGGGGGGCCTGCCCCTGGCGGCCGTGACCGGCCGCGCCGAGATCATGGACGCCTCGCACGCGGGCGGCCTCGGCGGCACGTACGGCGGCAACCCGATCGCCTGCGCCGCCGCGCTCGCCGCGATCGACGTGTTCGAGAACGACGGGATGCTCCAGCGCGCCCGCGAGATCGAGACGGTCCTCAAGGGCCGCCTGCAGCAGCTGCAGGCCGCCGACCCCCGCGTCGGCGACGTGCGCGGCCACGGCGCGATGATCGCGGCCGAGTTCGTGGACCCCGCGACGGGCGAGCCGGATGCCGCGCTCACCGCTGCGGTCGCGAAGGTGTCCATCGCACAGGGCGTCATCGTGCTCACCTGCGGCACCTACGGGAACGTGATCCGTTTCCTCCCGCCGCTGTCGATCACCGACGACCTGCTCCACGAGGGCCTGGACGTCGTCGCGGCAGCGCTCGCGGCATCCTGATCCCCGCGTTTCATCTCGCTTCGCTCGCTCAACGTCCAGGAAGCACCGGTCGTTGAGCGAGCGAGGAGCGAGCGAGACGAAACGCCCCACCTGAACGCAACACGCGAGGCGCGCGAGCATGCACGCCCTGACGAAGGAGTCCCCATGACCGAGCTGACCCGCGACGTCGTCATCGTCGGCGCCGGCGCCGCCGGAACGACCGCCGCCAACGAGCTGAAGAAGGCAGGCCTCTCGGTCGTCGTGCTCGAGGCCCGGGATCGCGTCGGCGGGCGCCTGTGGACCGATGTCGTCGACGGCGCCATGCTCGAGATCGGCGGCCAGTGGGTGTCGCCCGACCAGGACGCCCTCAAGGAGACCCTCGCCGAGCTCGGGCTCGAGACCTACAGCCGCTATCGCGAAGGCGACTCCGTCTACATCGGCGAGGACGGTGAGCTCACCCGGTTCACCGGTGAGATCTTCCCGGTCGCGCCCGAGACCGAGAAGGAGATCGTCCGCCTCATCGAGGTGCTCGACGGGCTCGTCGCGCAGATCGACCCCGACAAGCCGTGGGAGCACCCCGACGCCGAGGCGCTGGACCGCATCTCGTTCCAGGCCTGGCTCGAGGACCAGACCCAGGACCAGGAGGCGCGCGACAACATCGCGCTCTTCATCGCCGGTGCCATGCTCACCAAGCCCGCCTACGCGTTCTCCGCGCTGCAGGCGCTCCTCATGGCCGCCAGTGCCGGCAGCTTCTCGCACCTCGTCGACGCCGACTTCATCCTCGACGAGCGCGTCGTGGGCGGCCTGCAGCAGGTCCCGCTGCTCCTCGCGGAGCGCCTGGGCGACGACGTCGTCCTCGGGCAGCCCGTCACCGAGGTTCACTGGGGCGACGACGGCGTCCGCGTCGTGACCGACAACGGCCTCCAGGTGCGTGCGCGCTTCGTCATCCTGGCGCACGCGCCGATCCTCTACCCGTGGATCGAGTTCCAGCCGGCGCTGCCGCGCCTGAAGCAGCAGATGCACCAGCACATCTCGATGGGCTTCGTCATCAAGGTGCACGCGGTCTACGACCGGCCGTTCTGGCGCGAGCAGGGCCTTTCGGGCACCGCGTTCAGCCCCTACGAGATCTCGCACGAGGCGTACGACAACACCAACCACGGCGACGAGCGGGGCACGCTCGTGGGCTTCGTCTCGGACCGCAACGCCGATGACCTGTTCCGCGTGTCGGCCGAGGAGCGCAAGGAGCGCATCCTCGAGTCCCTGTCGCACTACTACGGGCCCGAGGCGAAGAACCCGCTGGTGTACTTCGAGAGCGACTGGGGCGCCGAGGAGTGGACGCGCGGCGCCTACGCCGCCAGCTTCGACCTCGGCGGCCTCGCGCGCTACGGCGCGGACCTGCGCACCCCCGTCGGCCCGATCCACTTCGCGTGCAGCGACATGGCCGGTGCCGGCTACCAGCACGTCGACGGCGCGATCCGCATGGGCCGCCTTGTCGCCGCCAGCATCGTCGAAGCAGCGCACCGATGAGTGCGCGGATCGTCGTCGGCTATACGGCGACGGATGCCGGAGCCGACGCGGTCGCCGTGGGCACGCGTCTGGCCGCCGCCATGCACGCGGCCCTCGACCTGGTGCTGGTGCTCCCGGCCGAGGACCGCAGCGTCATCACGCCGCCCGACGCCGGCTACGACCGCTACCTCGTGACGCAGGCCGAGGCGTGGCTCGCCGAGGCGTCGGCCTCGATCCCGGGGGACGTGGGCCATGCCGCGCATGTGCGCTTCGGCGACTCGTTCGCCGAGGGTCTGATCGCCGCAGCCCACGAGCTCTCGGCATCCCACATCGTGGTCGGCGCCGCCAACGGCGGACTGCGCGGACGCCACCGCCTCGGCACCGTGGCGAGCGAACTTCTGCACTCGTCTGACGTTCCCGTGGTGCTGGCACCTGAGGGGTCGCGCCACCTGGAGGTGACCGGCGTGAGCCGCATCACGGCGGCGATCGGCACGCGCCCGGGCGCCAGTGCGCTGCTCGAGGAGAGCGTGGCCCTCGCGGTCGCCACCGGCACGGGCCTGCGCCTGCTGTCGCTCGTGTCCGTGGACCTCCCGGCCACCGTCGACACCGGCGTCATCCGCATCGCGGGCGCCGCTCACGCCGACGATGTGCTCGGCAAGGCGCTCGAGGTCCTCCCCGACGGCGTCGAGGCCGACGTCGTCGTGGCACGCGGCGACAGCATCGAAGACGCCGTCGCCCACCTCGCCTGGCAGCCCGGCGAGCTGGCGGTCGTCGGCTCCAGCCGGCTCGCACAGCCCCGTCGCCTGTTCCTCGGCTCGACCGCAGCGAAGATGCTGCACGAGCTTCCCGTACCGATGGTCGTCGTGCCCCGCACGCGCGGCCAGGAAGGCTGACGCGCATGAGCGCTCCACAGCACTCCGGCGGCGCCGCACCGCTGGCCCCGTCCTCCGGCGCACACGCCGGCGAGCTCTCCCAGAAGGGGCTCAGCGCCGGCGCGGTCGGCGTCCTCGGCGCCGTCGTCATCGGCGTCTCGACCATCGCCCCCGCCTACACGCTCACCGCGTCTCTCGGGCCCACGGTCGCCGTGGTCGGCACGCAGGTGCCCGCGATCATCCTCGTCGGATTCATCCCGATGCTCCTGACCGCGTTCGGCTACCGCGAGCTCAACCGTGCGATGCCCGACTCGGGAACCTCGTTCACCTGGGGCGTGCGGGCGTTCGGTCCCTGGATCGGCTGGATGACGGGGTGGGGCCTCATCGCCGCCACCGTGATCGTGCTGTCGAATCTCGCCGGCATCGCGGTGGAGTTCCTCTTCCTGCTGATCTCGCAGTTGACCGGCAACCCCGACATCGCCGAGCTCGCGTTCAACCCCTTCATCAACGTCATCGTCTGCCTGCTGTTCATGCTCGGTGCGACGCTCATCTCCTACCGCGACATGCAGACCACCCAGAAGTTCCAGTACATCCTGGTGAGCTTCCAGGTCGTCGTGCTGCTGCTGTTCGCGGTCGTCGCGATCATCAAGGCGGTGTCGGGCGATGCGCCTGATCCGACGGCGTTCTCGTGGTCGTGGTTCAACCCGTTCGAGGTGCCGACGTTCAGCGCGTTCGCCGCGGGGTTGTCGCTGTCCATCTTCATCTTCTGGGGCTGGGACGTCGTCCTCACGATGAACGAGGAGACCAAGAACCCGGCCAAGACCCCCGGTCGCGCCGCGATGCTCACGGTCGTCATCGTGGTGTCGCTCTACCTCCTGCTGTCGATCGGACTGATCATGTTCGCCGGCGTCGGCACAGGCTCGCTGGGACTGGCGAACGAGGACATCTCGGCGAACGTGTTCTTCGCCCTCTCGGACCCGATCCTCGGCCCGCTCGCGTTCCTCGTGTCGCTCGCGGTGCTGTCGAGCTCGGCCGCCTCGCTGCAGTCGACCGCCGTCGGCCCGGCGCGGACGCTGCTCGCCATGGGCCACTACGGCGCGCTGCCGAAGAAGTTCGCCCGGGTGAGCCCGCGGTTCTTCACGCCCGGCTACGCGACGGTGGTGTCGGCGATCGTGGCGTCGGTGTTCTACGCCGTCATGCGCGTGGTGAGCGAGAACGTCCTGACCGACACCATCCTGTCGCTCGGCATGATGATCTGCTTCTACTACGGCCTCACCGCGTTCGCGTGCGTCTGGTACTTCCGCAAGCAGTGGTTCGACTCGGTGCGCAGCTTCTTCTTCACCTTCCTCTTCCCGCTCGTCGGCGGCGCCATCCTCGCCGTCCTGTTCGTCACGACGCTCGTCGACTCGATGGACCCGGCGTACGGCAGCGGGTCGAGCATCTTCGGCCTCGGCCTGGTGTTCGTGCTCGGGGTCACCGTCATCCTCGTGGGTGTCGTGATCATGATCTGGCAGGCGATCAAGCGTCCGGCGTTCTTCCGCGGTGAGACACTCGGTATCGACGCCCCCGAAAGCCTTCGACGCGCCCGCAGCTAGCGGGCAGACTGTCCCCAATCCATCCGATCGGAGAGGAAGCATGACCGACTACGCCGTCGTGAACCCGGCCACGGGGGAGACCCTGGCCACGTATCCGACCATCACCGACGAAGCCCTCGAGGCCGCCATCGCGGGAGCGGATGCCGCCTACCGCACGTGGCGCGATCAGCCCGTCGCCGAGCGCACGGCCGGCATCCGCAAGGTCGCCGAGCTGCACCGCGAGCGCCGCGACGACCTCGCCGCGATCATCGTGCGCGAGATGGGCAAGCCGCTGGAGGCCGCGCTCGGCGAGGTCGACTTCGCCGCCGACATCACCGAGTACTACGCCGATCACGCGGAGAAGATCACCGGCGACCAGCCCATCGACATCGACGGCGAGGGCACCGCGGTCATCCGCCGCACGCCCCTCGGCGTGCTGTTGGGCATCATGCCGTGGAACTTCCCGTACTACCAGGTCGCCCGCTTCGCGGCGCCCAACATCGTGGTGGGCAACACGATCCTCCTCAAGCACGCGCCGCAGTGCCCCGAGTCGGCCGCCGCGATCGCAGCGATCTACGCCGACGCCGGGCTCGAGGGCGTGTACACGAACATCTACGCGACCAACGACCAGGCGGCCACCGTGATCGCCGACCGCCGCGTGCAGGGCGTCTCGGTCACCGGCTCCGAGCGCGCCGGAGCCGCCGTCGCCGAGATCGCGGGGCGAAACCTCAAGAAGGTCGCGCTCGAGCTCGGCGGGTCGGACCCGTTCATCCTTCTCTCGACCGACGACCTCGACGGCGCCGTGGAGGCCGCGGTCGCCGCGCGCCTCGACAACACCGGCCAGTCGTGCAACGCGGCCAAGCGCTTCATCGTGGTCGACGGCCTGTACGACGCGTTCCTCGACAAGTTCACCGCCGCGATGTCGGGTGCGAAGGTCGGCGACCCGTTCGCGGACGACACCGTGCTCGGCCCGCTGTCGTCGCTCACGGCGGCGGAGCGGCTGGCCGAGCAGGTCGACAGGGCCGTCGCCCAGGGGGCGACTCTCGTCACCGGTGGCACCCGTGACGGCGCGTTCTACCCGGGCACGGTCCTCGCGGACGTGACCCGCGACATGGACGCCTACCGCGAGGAGTTCTTCGGCCCCGTCGGCGTCGTCTACAAGGTCGCCGACGAGGACGCCGCCGTGGCGCTCGCGAACGACACCAGCTACGGCCTCGGCTCGTACGTCTTCACGACGGACGAGGAGCAGGCGAAGCGGGTCGCCGACAGGATCGACGCCGGCATGGTCTATGTCAACGTCGTGCTCGCGGACGAGCCGGGCCTGCCGTTCGGCGGCGTGAAGCGCTCCGGCACCTCGCGCGAGATGGGTCTCCTCGCGGCCGACGAGTTCGTCAACAAGAAGCTGATCCGCGTCGGCGCCTGAGGCTCCCCGTCAGCTCGGAGCGTTTCGTCTCGCTCGCCGGCCCTCGCTCGCTCAACGACCGGATTCCCGGTCGTTGAGCGAGCGAAGCGAGACGAAACGTGTCAGAGCCCCGTGCCCTCGGCGAGGCGGCCCCGTCGTCGCGCGATGCCGCCGTCCCGGGGGTGTCGCGAGACACCCGGGAGCGGGAGGATGGGGGCATGGCAGAGACATCGGACCCCGTCGTCGCCCTTTCCGATGAGCAGTGCTGGGAACGCCTGCGCGGGCAGGAGCTCGGCCGCCTCGTGACGCATGTCGGCGAGGTGCTCGACGTCTTTCCGGTGAACTATGTCGTCGACGGCGAGAGCGTGCTGTTCCGCACCGCGCAGGGCAGCAAGCTGTTCGAGCTGACCGTCAACGACGAGGTGCTCTTCGAGGTCGACGACCACACCGAGACCGACGCGTGGAGCGTGATCCTGCGCGGACGCGCCCATCCGCTGGACAGCTCCGCCGAGGTGGAGCGGGCCGACGGGCTCGGCCTGAAGCCCTGGATCCCGACCCTCAAATACACCTACGTGCGCGTCGAGCCGACCTCGCTGTCGGGCCGGGCGTTCGAACGGGGACCCGAGCCGGACCGCTACGGCGTACAGCAGTACTGAGCCGTGGAATCGCCCTCGCGAGGTCGCTCCCGGTTCGCGGCGTCCGCAGGCATGCCGTACACTGGAACGTGCAGTAGAAGTCTGCATTCTTTCGCCGTGCCCGTTGTCGGGTGCGGATCCTCAAGCCGCGGTGAGAGGGGAAGAGTGCGGGCTTCACGAGACCTCCGGGTCTCTAGGGCGGTAGCTCAATTGGCAGAGCAGCGGTCTCCAAAACCGCAGGTTGCAGGTTCGATTCCTGTCCGCCCTGCGCGTCAGCGCACACACCCTGCGTTGATAAGAAAGTGTGGTCGACCCGTGTCGGCTCACGGAAGGTAATCAGGTGGCATCGATGGTTCAGGACGAGCCGAAGGGCGAAGTCGTTCCCGCTGAGGGAACGGCCGCACCCCGCGAGAAGAAGCTCAACGTCTTCGCTCGTATCGCCCTGTTCATTCGTCAGGTCTTCGCCGAGCTCCGTAAGGTCGTCACCCCGACGCGCCAGGAGCTGCTGAAGTACACGGCGGTGGTGCTCGGCTTCGTCGTCGTCATGATGGCGCTCGTCTACGGCCTGGACGTGCTGTTCGTGTGGATCACGTCGTACGTCTTCGGAGTGCCCAGCGCCTGATCCCCGAGCGCTCCGGCTCGCCCCGGAGCCACGACACGGGCGGACCGCAGGTCCGGCAGCGGACGGAACGGAAGAGAACTCACGTGACTGAAAGATATGTCGACGACGCCGACTGGGCGACCGCCGCTGAGCAGTCCTCGGAGGACGACGAAGCCCAGGAGGGCAACGTCCTCGCCGAGGAGGAGCGCTCGGTCGAAGCGGCCGAGCACGTCGCGATCCACATCGTCGACGACGGTGATGGCGACGACGACGACGCCGACCTGGACGACATCGACATCGACGACCCGGAGGCGGACGCGATCGTGAACGACGCTCTCAATCTTGACGAGACGGCAGAGACCGAAGCAGCAGCCGAGGTGATCAACGACTCCCTCGCGGAAGAGGTCGCCGAGCGTGCGGCCGAGGCCGCCGACGAGGTGACCCCGTACGACGGTCCCGACGTGAACGGCGACGAGGACGAACCCGAGCTCGACGAGGACTTCGTCGCAGAGGTGGATGCCGCAGCCGGCGTCGTGGACGAGGTCGAGGCATCGGTCTCCCCGGCCGACGCCGCAGAGGCTCCTGCGTTCGCCGACGACGAGGACTCGGACGACGAGTTCGCGGACGACGAGATCGCCGACAGCGACGCCGAGGATGGCGAGGACGAGGACGAGGACGAGGACCCGTACGAGGCGTTCCGTGCAGAACTTCGCACGCTCCCGGGCAAGTGGTACGTCATCCACTCGTACGCCGGCTTCGAGCGCAAGGTGAAGGCCAACATCGAGCAGCGCAAGTCGACGCTCGAGGTCGAGGACGACATCTACCAGATC
This sequence comes from Microbacterium sp. ZW CA_36, assembly GCF_044987475.1. NCBI lineage: Bacteria > Bacillati > Actinomycetota > Actinomycetes > Micrococcales > Microbacteriaceae > Microbacterium > Microbacterium sp. ZW CA_36. The sequence continues at coordinate 67,519 of NZ_JBJDRL010000011.1, read as the reverse complement.
GAGGTCCCGATGGAGGACGTCGTCGAGATCAAGAACGGTCAGCGCAAGATGGTCACGCGCGTCCGGATCCCCGGCTACGTGCTCGTGCGCATGGACCTGAACGAAGACACGTGGTCGGTCGTGCGTCACACGCCCGGCGTCACCGGCTTCGTCGGCAACGCGCACAACCCGACCCCGCTGCGCTTCGAAGAGGCCTTCAACATGCTGAAGAGCCTCGTCGAGGTCAAGGAGGTCGCCGGCGCCAAGGGCGGTGCGGCCAAGAAGGGCGCCGCCGCCGCGGCCCGCGTCATCCCCGCCGAGGTCGACTTCGAGGTGGGCGAGACCATCACGATCAAGGAGGGCTCGTTCGCGGGCCTGCCCGGCACGATCAGCGAGATCAAGCCCGAGAGCGGCAAGCTCACGGTCCTCGTCTCGCTCTTCGAGCGCGAGACCCCGGTCGAGCTCAGCTTCGACCAGGTCACCAAGCTTTGACGCGGGTCGGATCAATGCGAGCGCCAGCGAGCGTTGATGCGATCCCGGGTCAAGGTTGAGCGAGCGAAGCGAGTCGAAACCTCCGCAATATCGCTGGTAGACTTCTCAGGTTTGCGTGCGCTCTGAGCGCGCGCGATGGACACCGCGATCCGGAACGGCCGGATTCGCGGGAGAACAGGGTGCTCCGGCATCCGCTGTTCGACGAAAGGAAAGAAGAATGGCACCGAAGAAGAAGGTGACCGGCCTGATCAAGCTTCAGATCAACGCCGGTGCCGCCAACCCGGCGCCGCCGATCGGGCCCGCGCTCGGTCAGCACGGCGTCAACATCATGGAGTTCTGCAAGGCGTACAACGCCGCGACCGAGTCGCAGCGCGGCAACGTCATCCCCGTGGAGATCACCGTCTACGAGGACCGCAGCTTCACGTTCATCCTGAAGACCCCGCCGGCCGCTGAGCTCATCAAGAAGGCTGCGGGCGTCCAGCGCGGCTCGGCCACCCCTCACACGGTCAAGGTCGCCAAGCTCACCAAGGAGCAGGTGCGTCAGATCGCCGAGACGAAGCAGCCCGACCTGAACGCGAACGACATCGAGGCCGCCTCGAAGATCATCGCCGGCACCGCCCGTTCCATGGGCATCACGGTCGAGGACTGAGGGGAAGAGGAAACATGGCTACCAAGTCCAAGGCCTACAAGGCCGCTGCTGCCAAGATCGATGCAGACAAGTTCTACAGCCCCACCGAAGCCGTCGCGCTCGCGAAGCAGACCGGCTCCGCCAAGTTCGACTCGACCGTCGAGGTCGCGCTGAAGCTCTCCGTCGACCCTCGCAAGGCCGACCAGATGGTGCGTGGCACCGTCATCCTCCCGCACGGCACCGGCAAGACCGCCCGCGTCATCGTGTTCGCGACGGGTCCGGCCGCTGAGGCCGCGATCGCCGCGGGTGCGGACGAGGTCGGCGGCGCCGAGCTCATCGAGCGCGTCGCCGGTGGCTGGACCGCGTTCGACGCGGCCGTCTCGACGCCCGAGCTCATGGGCCAGGTCGGTCGCCTGGGTAAGGTGCTGGGTCCCCGTGGCCTCATGCCGAACCCCAAGACCGGAACCGTGACCCCCAACCCGGCCAAGGCCGTCGAGGAGATCAAGGGCGGCAAGATCGAGTTCCGCGTGGACAAGCACGCCAACGTGCACTTCGTCGTCGGCAAGGCGTCCTTCTCGGAGGAGCAGCTCGACGAGAACCTGAAGGTCGCGCTCGAGGAGATCGTCCGCCTCAAGCCGTCCAGCTCGAAGGGTCGCTACATCCAGAAGGGCGCCGTGTCGACCACGTTCGGCCCCGGCATCCCGCTGGACGTCAACGCCATCGTCTGACACTGCGTCGGAATCGCACGCAAGGGGCTCCACCTCCGGGTGGGGCCCCTTCGTCGTCCCGTAACCGTCTGCCGCGGCACCGTCAGGCGGGGAGTAGCGTCGGAGACATGTTCGCGACGCTCCAGGATCTGTTCGGAATCGACGCTCCGATCGTGCTCGGCCCCTTCGGCGGGCTGTCGTCGGTCGAGCTGACCGCGGCGGTCAGCGAGGCCGGAGGGCTCGGCTCGTACGGCCTGTACGGCTACTCGGCCGATCGCATCAGCGATACCCTCGCCGCGCTGCACTCCGCGACCTCGCGTCCGTTCGCCGTGAACCTCTGGCTGCCCACGGGCGACGAGGTCACACCGGGCGAGGTCGACCTCGCGCCGGCGATCGAGGCGACGGCACCCCTCTTCGACGACCTGGGTCTCGCGCATCCGTCACCGCCGATCGAGTTCCTGCCTGATCTCGACTCCCAGGTGACGGCGGTGCTGGATGCCGCGCCCGCGGCGCTGAGCGTCGTCTTCGGCGTCCCCTCCGAGCGGCTCGTCGCAGCGGCGCACAGCCGCGGCATCCGCGTGATCGGGACAGCGACGACCGTGGCCGAGGCCGTCGCGCTCGACGCCGCCGGTGTGGACGCCGTCGTCGCGACCGGCGCCGAGGCGGGCGGGCACCGCGTGTCGTTCCTGCGTCCGGCCGAACAGTCGCTCGTCGGCACCTTCGCGCTCGTGCCGCAGGTCGTCGATGCCGTGGGCGTGCCCGTGATCGCGGCGGGCGGCATCGCCGACCGGCGCGGAGTCGCGGCGGCGTTCGCCCTCGGCGCCGCGGGCGTCCAGGTGGGCTCCGCCTTCCTCCGCACGCGGCAGTCTGCCGCCACCGACGCGCACCGCCGTGCCATAGAGGATGCCGCCGACACCGCCACGGTGCTCACCCGTGCCATGAGCGGGCGGCTGGCGCGCGGCATCCCGAACCGCGCCATGCGCACGATCGAGACCTCGGGAGTCATCGCCCCGTTCCCCGCGCAGAACTGGCTGACCGGGCGGTTCCGGGCCGAGGCCGGTCGCCGCGGAGACGGCGACCTCGTCTCACTGTGGGCGGGGCAGGCAGCCGGCCTGGCCACCCTCGACGATGCGGCCGACGTGTTCGCCGAGCTCGCGGCCGGCGTTCCCGCCTGACTGCGTCCGCCGACGGCGTCACCGCGTCGGCAGCACCTCGAAGCCGCGCTCGCCGGTGGGCTCGGCATCCGTCACGGTCGCGCCCTCGACGCGGGAGCCCGGCGGTCCCTCGGCCATCCATGCGAGCACCTCGTCGACCTGCCCGGGCCTGCCCTCGAGTTCGGCTTCGACCGAGCCGTCGCGGCGATTGCGCACCCAGCCGGCCGCACCCGCCTCGCGTGCGACCATGCGCAGCGTGTACCGATAGCCCACGCCCTGGACGTCGCCGCGGACGGTCACGTGCACGCGTCTCATGCCGCCATCTTGCCGCGAGGTGCGCGGGTGGGCCAGGATGCCGGCATGGGAACCGTCGACGAACTCCTGGCCGGCCTCGATTCCGCTGATCGCCCATCGGTCGAGCGCATCTATGCGATCGCTCGCGAGGAGGCTCCCGACGCCGAGCAGGGACTCGGCTACGGCATGCCGGCGCTCGTGTATCGCGGCAAGCCGCTCGTGTCGGTGATGCGGGCGAAGAAGCACATCGGCGTCTACCCGTTCAGCCCGGCGGCGGTCTCGGCGGTGGCAGATGCTCTGGGCGGCCATCCGGGCATCGGCCTGGACAAGGGGACGATCCGCTACCAGCCCGAGCATCCGCTGCCCGATGACGTCGTGCGCCGGCTCGTGATCGCGCGCAAGGAGCAGATCGAGGGCTGATGCCGGTCGGCCCGGGCGGGTCAGTGGGGGAGCACGAGCGAGACGCCGAGGCCGATCATGACGACCGCGATCACCGCGTCGAGGATCCGCCAGGCGCGCGGCGTCGACAGCCAGCGCCCGAGCAGACGCGCGCCGAACGCGAGGCCGAAGAACCAGACGATACTCGCGGTCATGGCGCCGGCGGCGAAGAGCCAGCGGTCGTCGCCGTGCGTGTTCGCGACCGTGCCGAGCAGGAAGACGGTGTCGAGGTAGACGTGCGGGTTGAGCCACGTCAGCGCCAGGCAGGTGAGGAGCGCGGGGATCAGACGGGTGCGGGTCGCCGCCGGCGGCGCCGAGCGGATGTCGCTGCGCACCTGCGAGGCCGAGACCTCGGGATCGAGGAGGAACTCGCCGGAGCCGGCATGCGTCACTCCGCCCGACGTGGTGCGGTGTGGTTCGACGACGCCCTCCTGCGGACTCACTGCTCCGACAGGCTGCTGGGTGTCATCGGCGCCGAGAGCCGCTCCCGTCGGCCGCCACGCGCGCCGTGCCGCGAGCACGCCGTACGCGACGAGGAACAGCGCGCCCGCCCAGCGGACCACGTCGACGAGCCAGGGCACGGCCTCCAGCACGAAGCCGACGCCCGAGACCCCGAGGGCGATGAGGATCGCATCCGAGATCGCGCAGATCGCCGCCACCGCGAGCACATGCTCTCGCCGCAGACCCTGTCGCAGCACGAAGAGGTTCTGAGCGCCGATGGCGATGATGAGCGAGAAGCCGAGGCCGAGACCGGCGAGAACAGGAGCGAGCATTCTTCGACGGTACGAGCGGCGGGAACCGTAGTCCAGCTCATGGATCTTCAGTACCATTAGCAGCACTGAAGATGCGCATCCCCTTCGAGTTGGCCGAGACCCTCGCCGTCGTCGTCGACGAAGGCACCCTCGACGCGGCCGCCCGCCGCCTCCACGTCACGCCGTCGGCGGTCAGCCAGCGCGTCAAGGCACTCGAGGAGCAGCTCGGACGCCTGGTGCTGGTGCGCTCCAAGCCGGTGCGAGCGACGGAGGCCGGAGCGGCGGTCATCCGGCTGGCGCGACAGATGGCACTGCTCGAGCACGACGCGCTCGCCGACCTCGGCGCCGAGGACGACGAGACCGCGCTCACGACCGTGCCGCTCGCGGTCAATGCCGACTCGCTGGCGACGTGGTTCCTCGAGCCGCTCGCGCGGCTGGCGGAGCGGCATCCCGTCGTCTTCGATCTGCACCGCGACGACCAGGACTTCACCGCCGGACTGCTCGAGTCGGGAACCGTGATGGGAGCGGTGACGTCTCGGTCCGCACCCGTTGCGGGATGCCGCTCCTCGCCGCTCGGCGCGATGCGCTACGAGGCCGTCGCCACCCCCGCCTACGCCGAACGGTGGCTCGAAGGGGACCGCCGCACCGCGCTCGCGAGCGCCCCGCTCGTGGACTTCGACCGGCGCGACGACCTGCAGAACGAGTGGCTCGCACAGCAGGGCGTGGATCCTGCGCACCCGCCGCGACACTACGTGCCGGCCTCCAACGACTTCGCGACGGCCGTGCGGCTCGGATTCGGCTGGGCCATGCTGCCGCGCTTCCAGTCCCACGACGCGCTCGACCGGGGCGAGCTCGTGCTCCTCGGCGGCCCACCCGTGGACGTCGCGCTGCACTGGCAGCAGTGGAACCTGCGCTCTCCGCTCCTCGACGCGATCGCGGACGCCGTCGTCGCCGAGGGCCGCCGTGTTCTCGCGCCCGCATGAATCAGTTCACTTGCGCTGAACGTACGCCGAACGGGCATTCTGGCGTACATCCAGCGCAAGTGAACCGATTCATGCGAGGAGCGAGGGCGAGGGACGCGAGGGGGTCAGCCGTCGCTGACGCGGAGCACGACCTTGCCGCGGGTGTGGCCGGTCTCGATCGCCCGGTGGGCGTCGGGAGCGTCAGTGAGATCGAAGACGTTCTCGATGTAGACCTGCACCGAGCCCGAGTCGAGCAGGCGGGCGATCGTCGCCAGCGCACCGCCGTCGGGGATCACCTTGTACGAGGTCGTCCGCACGCCCGCTTCGGCCGCCGCCTCGGCGTAGCCGGGCCACGACCCGGTCGGCACGACGACGTACAGCCCGCCCGGGCGCAGCACCTCGAGCGAACGGGTGCCGGTGTCGCCGCCGACGTTGCCGACGAGGTCGATGACGACGTCCACCTCACCGACGACATCCTCGAATCTCGTCGTGGTGTAGTCGACCACGACCGACGCTCCGAGTTCGCGCAGCCACGCGGCGTTGCGGCCCGACGCCGTCGCGGTGACGTGGGCGCCGAAGTACGCGGCGAACTGCACGGCGAAGTGGCCCACCCCGCCGCTGCCGGCATGGATGAGCACGCGCTGGCCCTCGTGCGCGTGGGCGGTCTCGACGACGAGACCCCAGGCGGTGAGCGCGGCCAGCGGCACGCCCGCCGCCTCGACATGCGACAGCGACGCCGGCTTGCGCGCTATCGACAGTGACGGCGCCACGACGTACTCGGCGTACGAGCCGCCCGTGCGCGGGAACGACGCCATGCCGAACACCTCCGTGCCCGGCGGGAAGGGGTGCGACTCGTACGGGCTCTTCACCACGATGCCGCTGAAGTCGTAGCCCGGGGTCGCCGGGTAGGCGTCGATCGCGCCCGAAACGCCGGCGCCGCCGCGCGTCTTGGCGTCGATCGGATTGACCCCGGCGGCCACGACGCGCACCAGCAGCTCGCTGAGCACGGGGGAGGGGACCGGGACGGATGCCGCGCGCAGCGCGTCCGGCGCGCCCGGCGCGTCCACCACCATCGCCTGCATGGTGGCCGGCGGCTCCGCCACCGGCGCGAGCGGCGCCTCGGGTGTCGATCGCAGCGGTCGGATCCTCATGACGCACTCCTTCCGCGGGTGTGCCGTCATCGGCACCAGAACTGAACCCGGTGCAGACAGTCAACCCTGCGTTCGTCTCACCCGTGTTACGCCGGTGCTACCGATGGGCGAAGACGCGCGTGAGACGGGTGCGCCGGCGCCGGCATCCGCCTCCCTCGCACGGGTGTCAGGCCCGGGCGGCGCGGAGCTCGACGGCCGCGGGTGAGAGCACCTGCTGCGTCACCATGATGGCCGCGCCCAGCACGCCGGCGGTCTCGTCGGTCTGCGACTGCACGATGCCGAGATGCTGGGTGGCCAGCGGGATGGATCGCCGATACACGACCTCGCGGACCCCGGCGAGCAGGTGCTCGCCCGCCCGTGCCACGCTGCCGCCGATGACGATCACGGACGGGTTCAGCATGTTGACGACGGTCGCGAGCACCTCGCCCACCTCGCGCCCGGCCTGACGCGTCGCGATGATGGCGGCGGGGTCTCCGGATCGCACGAGTGTGACCACGTCGGCGCTGCCTTCGGCGTCGAGGCCCTGCGCGCGCAGATCGGCGGCGATGGCGGTGCCGCTGGCGACGGCCTCGAGGTCGCGCTGGTCGCCCGGCGGGCGCGGGGAGTCGTGGCTGTATGGCACCTGCACGTGGCCCATGTCGCCGGCGGAGCCCTGCGCGCCCCGCTGCAGCGCGCCGCCCGAGATGATCCCGGCGCCGATGCCCGTGGACACCTTGACGAAGATGAGGTCAGCGACGCCGGGCCAGCTGAGCGCCTGCTCGCCGAGCGCGAGGATGTTCACGTCGTTGTCGACGAGGACGGGCACGTCGAAGGTGCGCTGGACGTAGTGCGGCACGTCGAAGCGATCCCACCCGGGCATGATCGGCGGATTCGTCGGCCGTCCCGTCGAGTGCTCGACGGGACCGGGCACGCCGATCCCGACGCCGACGACCGCTGAGGCGGCGATGCCCCGCTGCTCGAGCAGGCTGGCGCCCTCGGCGATCACGGAGTCGAGAACGCGCTCGGGACCGTCGGCGATGTCGAGCGGGTGGGTGTTCGATATGAGGATGTCGGCGGCGAGGTCGGCGACGGCCACGGTCGCGTGGGTGGCGCCCAGGTCGACGGCGATCACGACGCCTGCCAACGGGTTGAACGCCACACGGGCGGGCGGGCGTCCGCCGGTCGATGCGGCTTCGCCGGCGGGCCGCAGCAGTCCGGCCGCCAGCAGCGTGTCCACGCGGCTCGAGACGGTGGAGCGGGCCAACCCGGTGAGCGTGGCCAGCTCGGCTTTGGTGCGTGCGCGGCCGTCGCGGAGGATCTGGAAGATCTCGCCCGCGCCGGTGCCCCCGGCGGCTCCGCTGCCGCGCCCTGCATCGACCATGGCGACAGTAAAGCACAGGCGTTCTGGCTGGCTGGGTCACGACTTAACATCACGACCCGATCACTTTTGACGAGAACCTACCAAAAGTCACCGCCACCGTGTCACAATCACCGCATGACTACGGAAGTCATCGACATCGTTGTCGGTACCGTCCGCACCGGCCTCATCGGCGGCGGATTCATGGGGCGCGTACACGCCGCCGCCGCCCGCCGCGCCGGGGCCCGGCTCACTGCGGTCGCCTCGTCGAGCCGCGACCGCGCGGAGGCGGTGGCGCAGGAGCTCGGTGTGGCACGAGCCGAAGCCGACGCCGCCGGGGTCTTCTCGGCATCCGATGTCGACGTCGTGCACATCTGCACCCCCAACGCCACCCACGCGCCGCTCGCCGCAGCCGCGCTCGCCGCGGGGAAGCACGTCGTGTGCGAGAAGCCCCTCGCCACCTCCGTGACCGATGCACGCGCGCTCGTGCGCGCCGCCGACGAGGCCGGCGTCGTGGCCGCGGTGCCGTTCGTGTACCGCTACCACCCGATGGTGCGCGAGGCTCGCGCCCGCGTCGCGTCCGGACGGATAGGCGCCCTGCTCACGCTCGACGGCTCGTATCTGCAGGACTGGATGCTGCGCGAGAACGACGACGACTGGCGGGCGGATGCCGCAGCAGGCGGTCCGTCGCGCGCCTTCGCCGACATCGGCTCGCACCTGTGCGACCTCGTCGAGTTCGTCACGGGCGAGCGCATCGTGCGCCTGGCCGCGCGCACGCGCAGGGTGTTCGACGAGCGGGGCGGCCGCAGGGTCACCAACGAGGATGTCGCCGCGCTCCTCATCGAGACGGAGTCCGGCGCTCTCGGCACCCTCCTCGTCTCCCAGATGGCTCCCGGTCGCAAGAATGCCCTGGTCATCGAGCTGCACGGCAGTCGCCGCAGCATCCGCTTCGCCCAGGAGCGCCCCGAGGAACTGTGGGTGGGTGCGCGCAAGGCCTCGCGGCTGGTGCTGCGTGATCCCGCCACGGCGTCCCCCGACGCGGCGCGTCTGCAGCCGCTGCCGGCGGGGCATCCGATGGGCTATCAGGACGCCTTCGACGGCTTCGTCGGCGACGTCTACGCTGCCATCGCCGGCGAGCAGCCGGACGGACTCCCCACCTTCGCCGACGGCTTGCGGGCCGCCGTCGTCACCGACGCCGTGCTCGAGTCCGCAGAGCGCCGCTCCTGGATCGAGGTGCCCTCATGAGCGACACGATGCTGTCAGACAGCCCGGTGCCGACGGGCGGCTCCGACGTCGTCCTGCGCGCACAGGGCATCTCGAAGTCGTTCTTCGGCGTGCGGGTCCTCACCGACATCGACATCGACGTCCGGCGGGGCGAGGTGCACGGCCTCGTCGGTGAGAACGGCGCCGGCAAGTCGACGCTGATGAAGATCCTCGCCGGCGTCCACCACGCCGACGCCGGATCGGTCGAGTTCGAGGGCCGACCGGTGGCGTTCACCCATCCACGCCAGGCGATGGATGCGGGCCTCGTGACCGTGTTCCAGGAGTTCAATCTCCTGCCCGAGCGCACGGTGGCGCAGAACGTGTTCCTCGGCCGCGAGCCGCGCCGGGGCGGCTTCATCGATGACAGGGGCATGCAGCGTCGCACGCGGACGCTCCTGGAAGGACTCGGGGTCACCTTCATCGACCCGGGTGCCCGCGTGGGATCGCTCACCGTCGCCGAGCAGCAGATCGTCGAGATCGTCAAGGCGCTCTCGTTCGACGCGCGCGTCATCTCGATGGACGAGCCGACTGCCGCGCTGAGCGACCACGAGGTCGAGCTCCTCTACGCGATCATCCGCAAGCTCACCGCCCGCGGCGTCGCGGTCGTCTACGTCTCGCACCGGCTCAAGGAGATCTTCGATCTGTGCGACCGCATCACGATCCTGAAGGACGGCGCACTGGTGTCGACGGACGCCACGGCCGACCTGACGGATGCCGAGCTCGTCCGTCGCATGGTCGGCCGCCCCCTGCAGTCCTACTTCCCCGGTCCGGTCGAGGGCACGACGTTCGGAGACCCCCGCCTCGAGCTGACGGGCTGCGGCAACGAGTACGTGGACGGCGTCTCGCTGACGCTGCGGGCCGGGGAGATCGTGGGACTCGCGGGGCTTCAGGGGTCCGGCCGCACGGAGCTCGTCGAAGGAATCTTCGGCGTCCACGGGTTCAGCCGCGGTGCGATGATCCTCGACGGCCGGTCCGTCCGCTTCACGAGCCCGCGTGCCGCGGTCCGCGCCGGTCTCGCGCTCGTGACGGAAGACCGCAAGGCCCAGGGTCTCGCGCTGGGCCAGTCCGTGCTCGACAACTCGCTGCTCGTGGTGCGCAGCGTGTTCGCCGGGCGCACCCGCGCATCGCGCAAGCGCGTGCCCGGCATCCTGAGCTCCCTCGAGGTGTCGTCGCGCGGCGTCGACCAGGAGGCGCGGTTCCTGTCGGGCGGCAACCAGCAGAAGGTCGTGCTCGCGAAATGGCTCGTGACCGACCCGCAGATCGTGCTGTTCGACGAACCGACGCGCGGCATCGATGTGGGTGCCAAAGTCGCCGTGTATCAGCTCATGCGGCAGTTGGCCGCCGAGGGCAAGGCGGTGCTGATGGTGTCGAGTGAGCTGCCCGAGGTGATCGGCATGAGCGACCGCATCCTCGTGATGCGCGACGGCGAACTCGCCGCCGAGCTTCCCGCGCGCTCCGCGGAGCATGAAGTGCTCGCCGCCGCCACGGGTTCGAGCGACGAGGATGCGGCGAGTGGCGAGATCCCCGATCCTCGCCTCGAAGAAGGAGGGGACCGGCCGTGAAGCGCATCAGAGTCGACTCGACGGTGATCGTGCTCGGCATCCTCCTCCTCGTCATCGCCGTCGGGGCGATCCTCGTCGCGACCGTCGGCCGCAGCTTCTTCAGCCCCGGCAACATCCGCGACATCCTCACGGGCATGAGCGTGCTCGGCCTCGTCGCGATCGGTCAGACGCTCGTCATCCTGGGCGCCTCCCTCGACCTCTCGGTCACCTATGTGATCAGCCTCGCCAGCCTCATCGCGGCCACCACCATGAACGGGAACCCCGCCAACATCCCGTGGGCGGTGACGCTGACACTCATCGTCTGCGCGGCCATCGGACTGGCGAACGGGCTCATCGTCACGGTGCTGAAGGTGAACGGATTCATCGCGACCCTCGGCGTCGGCCTCATCCTGCAGGGCGTCCTCAACACGAGCTTCCAGGGCAGCGCCGGAGAGGTGCCGTGGGCGTTCCAGCTGATCGGGGCGACCGGCGTCGGACCGCTCCCCGTGTCGTGGATCATCATGGTCGCGCTCGCCGCGCTGGTGTGGTTCCTGCTCGGACGCACGCGCACGGGGGCCCACCTGTTCGCCGTGGGCGGCGATCCCGAGGTGGCACGCCTGTCGGGTGTGCGCACGAGGCCGCCGCTGATCGTGGCACACGTCCTGTGCTCGGTGTTCGCCGGTCTCGCGGGATTGCTGCTTGCGAGCCGGCTGGGTGTCGGAAGCCCCACGGTCGGCCAGCAGGGCGGCTACGCGCTGCTGTCGATCGCGGCCGTCGTGCTGGGCGGCACCCTGCTCATGGGCGGCCGCGGATCGGTCTGGGGCACCATCGGCGGTGTGGCGATCTTCGCCGTCGTCGACAACGTGATGAGCGTCATGCAGGTGAACCCGTTCCTCAAGGATGTCGTCCGCGGCGTCGTCATCGTCGCGGCCGTCGCCGTCTACAGCCGTCGGGCGATCGTCCGGCGCCGCACGCGCTTCGGGCCGGGCGGCACGAGGACCGGCGGTGATGCGCCCGCCGAGGCGGCCGCTCCCGCGATGGTGGCGGCGACCCATGCGCTCGAGGCGGAGGCCGATGCGGCCGATGGCGGCGCACCGATGCAGGGAGGTGCACGATGAAGTTCCTCACAGCGCTCGTGAGCCCCCGTGGCGCGGTCTTCCTGCTGCTGGTGATCCTGCTCGTCGCCGTCATGGTCCTGAACCCGAACTTCGCGGAGCCGGGCCAGCTCATGCGCTACATCCAGCGGGTCGCGCCGGTCGCCATCGTCGCGATCGGCCAGTACTTCGTCATCATCGCGGGCGAGTTCGACCTGTCGCAGGGCTCGCTGATCACCGCGCAGGTGATCGTCGCAGGCAACCTCGTCGGCCAGGACGACGCGCGCACCGTCCCGGTGCTGTGCCTCATGGTGGTGCTCGGCCTCGTCGTCGGCCTCGTGAACGGCCTGCTGACGACGCTCCTGAAGGTGCCGTCGTTCATCGTGACTCTCGGCATGATGCTGGCCCTCCTGGGCCTCGTGCTGTGGTGGACCGGTGGCGCCGCCACGGGCAATCCGGCCGACAGCTTCCGCCAGATCGGTCGCGGCGGCATCCGGGATATCCCGGTCCTCGACTTCCTGCCCTGGTCGGTGCTGATCCTGGCCGCGTGGCTCGCGCTCGGCATCTGGATCACCAAGCGCCCGCTGGGCAAGCTCCTCATCGCGATCGGCGACAACGCCCGGGCGACGCGCTACTCGGGCGCCCGCGACTGGTGGGTGACCACGCGGGCGTTCATGATCTCGTCGCTGTCGGCGACGGTCTCGGCCGTGCTCCTCGTCGGCTACGCCGGCGTGCACCCGTCGGTCGGCCGGGGGTACGAGTTCGTCGCGATCACGGCCGTGGTGCTCGGCGGCGTCGTGCTCGGCGGCGGCCGGGGCTGGATCGTCGCGGCCGTCGCCGGAGCCTTCGTGCTCGAGGCGCTCTTCCTGCTGCTGAACATCGCCGGCGTCCCGTCGTCGCTGCGCGACGCCGTCCAGGGCGTCATCATCATCGCCGCCGTCGCGTACTCGGGACTGGTCTTCCGATCCCGCAGACGCAGTGGCCCACCACAGACCCCTCCCTCTTCGGGGAAGGAACCCGACGCGCCCGAGGGCGCCGAGGAGTCGTCCGCAACACAGGCCCTCGCAGGCGAGGGCGCCGCACCGAACAACAGGAGTTAGCAATGCGACGATCAATGAAGATCGCCACCACAGCGGTGGCGCTCGTCGGCCTCTTCGCCCTCGCAGGGTGCACGACCGACCCCAACGTGGCCCCACCGGACTCGTCGGCGGAGCCGACCGAGGACGGCGGCGCCAACGAGTGGTTCGACCAGGCGCTGTTCGACACGCAGATGGCCCAGCGCGAGGTCGTGCCCGAAGGTCCGGAGGACGAGCCGTATCTGCAGCACATCGACGCCGAGATGGTCGACACGTCGGAGTACGCGAGCACCGGCCCGAAGAAGGCGTGCTTCGCGAACGCCTCGATCTCGAACCCGTGGCGCCAGACCGGCTGGATCACCATGAACCAGCAGCTGGAGGTGCTGCAGGAACAGGGTGTGATCAGCGAGATGGAGACGCGCGACGCGCAGGACTCCGATGACACGCAGATCGCCGACATCGACTACTTCATCTCGGAGGGCGGCTGCGACGTCTTCATCATCTCGCCGAACAGCACGGCCGCGATGACGCCGGCGGTCCAGCGCGCCTGCGACACCGGCAAGCCGGTGATCGTGTTCGACCGCGGTGTGGAGACCGACTGCCCGGTGACGTTCATCCACCCGATCGGCGGCTTCGCCTGGGGCATCGACACCGCGCAGTTCCTCATCGACAACCTCGAGGAGGGCGACAAGGTGGTGGGACTCCGCATCCTTCCCGGCGTCGACGTGCTCGAGCAGCGCTGGGCGGCCGCCGAGTACATGTTCGAGGAAGCCGGCATCGAGGCGGTGGACTACTTCACCGGTGCCGACCCGGCCGAGATCAAGAGCATCATCAGCGACGAGCTCGCGACGGGCGACGTGGCGGGAATCTGGATGGATGCCGGTGACGGCGCCGTGGCGGCGATCGAGGCGTTCGAGGACGCCGGAGTCGACTACCCGGTCATGACGGGTGAGGACGAGATGAGCTTCCTGCGGAAGTGGAAGGAGACGGGCCTGACCGGCCTCGCTCCGGTCTACTCCAACTTCCAGTGGCGCACCCCGCTGCTGGCGGCGCAGAAGATCTTCGCCGGCGAGGAGATCCCCAAGGAGTGGGTGCTGCCGCAGAGCCCGATCACCGCGGAGGAGGTCGACCAGTACCTGGAGGCCAACGACGGCATGCCTGACGGCCACTACGCCAAGTTCGGCGGAGAGAACCTGCCGGGCTACCCCGAGGTCTGGCAGGAGCGCCAGATCCCGTAAGGCACAGGTCCCGACGTTTCGTCTCTGCGTTTCGACTCGCAGGCTCGCTCAACGACCGCGTTCCTCGCTCGCTCAACGACCGGCATCGCGTCCGGTCGTTGAGCGAGCAGAGCGAGACGAAACACCCCACACAGGCGAAGGAGAGCAATGCAGCGCACGATCGGCGTCAACACGTGGGTGTGGACCTCGCCGCTGACCGACCAGTCGCTCGCCGAGCTCGCGCCGAAGATCGCGCGCATGGGTTTCGGCGCGATCGAGCTCCCGCTCGAGAACGCGGGGGACTGGGATGCCGCGAGCGCCGGTGATCTGCTGCGCTCTCTGGACCTGCAGCCCGTCGTGATCGGCGCGATGGGTCCGGGGCGGTCGCTGGTCGACCGTGCGGGCAATGTGCCGGCGACCCAGGTGTACCTGCGCACGTGCCTCGCCGCAGCGCGCGCAGTGGGCGCATCCGTCGTCGCCGGGCCGTTCTATGCGCCGACCGGCGTGACCTGGCGCATGACGCGGGATGAGCGCACCGACGTGGTCGCGCAGCTGCGCCGCAACCTCGCGCCGCTCGTCGACGAAGCCGCCGCGGACGGCCTCGCGCTCGCCGTCGAGCCGCTCAACCGGTACGAGACGAGCGTGATCAACACCGTCGAGCAGGGGCTCGAGGCGCTCGCGCCGCTCTGGGGTCCGGGGCTCGGACTCGCATTGGACACCTACCATCTCAACATCGAGGAGAAGCGGCCGGATGCCGCGATCCGTGCCGCAGCAGGGCACATCGCCCACGTGCAGGTGTGCGGGAGCGACCGCGGCACCGTCGGAGACGACCACACCGATTGGCCCGCGACACTGGCGGCGCTCGACGATGCCGGGTATGAAGGCATCCTGGGGCTGGAGAGCTTCACCGGCGAGAACGCCACGATCGCCGTGGCGGCCTCGGTCTGGAGGCCGCTCGCGCCGAGTCAGGACGATCTGGCCGAGCGGTCGCTGCGATACCTCACGGCGCTGCAGGCAGGTCGTTGAGCGCCCATGCGCGACACTCGATCCATGCCCATTCAGCACACCGTCGTCTTCCGCCTGGTCCACCCGTCCGATTCGCCGGAGGAGACGGCGTTCCTCACGGACGGCCGGGCCGCCCTCACGTCGATTCCGGGCGTCGAGGACTTCCGGGTGAACCGGCAGGTGAGTCCCAAGAGCGGCCTCGCGCACCAGTTCTCGATGGTCTTCGCGGACGACGCCGCGTACCGCGCCTACAACGAGCACCCGACCCATGTGGCATTCGTCGCCGAGCGCTGGGCGGCGGAGGTGGCGGAGTTCCAGGAGTACGACTTCGTCGAGGCCTGATCCGCCTCAGTCGGAGGGTCGCTTGCCGAGGGTGAGGGCGTGCAGCAGCCGCGTCAGGTTCAGGATGTCGTCGACCGGCCACGCGGCGAGGGCGTCGACGAGCAGGCTCTCCTGCGGGGCGCGGGCCTCCGCGAGGCGCTCCAGCCCGAACGGGGTGGGGGAGAGCAGGCTCGAGCGGCCGTCGTCGGGGTCGGGGGTGCGCTGGATCAGACCCAGCTGCTCCAGCTCGCGGACCGTGCGGCTGATCTGGCCCTTGTCGGCCGTCAGCGCCTCGGCGAGCGCCGACAGGGTGATGCCCTCGCGACGCACGATGGTGGTGAACACCTTGTAGGCGCCTGGCAGCATGCCGGGGCTCACGCGGTTGGCGTTCTCGGTGATGATCCGGCGGAAGCGGTTGATCAGCTCGCCGAACTCCGCCTCGAGGGCGCGCACCGCTTCGGTGCGCGCCGCTCGAGTGTCTTCGGAGGTCATCGTGTTCGACATTAGCGCCGGGTGCGCCGCGTCTGGTCCGCCGCGACGCCCGACTTTTCGGGCGTGACGGCGGTCTCGGCATCCTGCGTCTTCACCGTGGCCGTCGCCGTCAGCGCGTCCATGCCTTCGGCGACCGACACAGTCGCGAGGTCGGCCTCGCTGGCCTGCACGCGCTCGCTCGTCGTCATGTGGGTGAGCGGCTTGTTCGGCAGGAAGATGATCGCGATGAGGCTGATCACGGCCAGCGGCACGGCGATGAGGAACGAGTGGGCGATGGCCTGGGCGTAGATGTCCTCCACGATCACGCGGATCGCCTCGGGCAGCGCCGACACCTGCGGGATCGTGCCCGACTGGAGCTGCTCCGCGATGGCGGCGCCCTTCTCGCCCAGCGTCATGATGGCCGCACCGATGTCGTCCTTGCGCTGGGAGAACAGATCGGTCGCCGAGGTCGCCAGTGCGGCACCCATGACCGAGACGCCGATCGTGCCGCCGAGGCTGCGGAAGAACGTGACACCGGAGCTCGCGACGCCGATCTCACTCGGCTTGGCGGTGTTCTGCACGATGAGCACGAGGTTCTGCATCGTCATGCCGACGCCCGCACCGAGCAGGAACATGTAGAGCGAGACGAGCACGAAGTTCGTGTCGTACTCGATGGTCGACAGCAGGAACGAGCCGGCGATGAGCAGCACGCCGCCCACGATGAGGTACGGCTTCCAGATGCCGTGACGGGTCACAAGACCGCCGATCACGATCGACGCCAGCAGCAGTCCGCCGATCATCGGGATCGTCATCAGACCTGCTTCGGTCGGCGTGGCGCCACGGGCGAGCTGCATGTACTGACTGAGGAAGACCGACGTGCCGAACATCGCGATGCCGATCGAGATCGACGCGATGACCGCGAGCGTGAACGTGCGGTTGCGGAACATCGTGAGGGGGATGAGCGGCTCTTTCGAGCGCAGCTCGACGATCACGAACAGCACGGCCGCGAGCAGCGCGCCGCCGACCATCAGGATGGTCTCCGTGCTCCACCAGTCGTAGTCCTTGCCGGCGTTGGTGACCCAGATGAGCAGCAACGACACAGCTGTCGAGAGCAGCACGATGCCGAAGTAGTCGATCCGCGCCTTCACCTTGGGGCGAGCGGGGAGGTGCAGTGTGCGCTGCATGATGATGAGCGCGGCGACCGCGAACGGCAGCGCGATGAAGAAGTTCCAGCGCCAGTCGATCGTGTCGGTGATGAAACCGCCGAGGAGCGGTCCGCCGACGGTGGCGACGGCCATCACGGCGCCGAACAGGCCCATGTAGCGGCCGCGCTCGCGCGGGCTGATGATGTCGGCCATGATGACCTGGCTGAGCGCGGCGAGACCGCCCGCGCCGATGCCCTGCACCGCGCGGAACGCGATGAGCGTGCCCGGGTCCTGCGAGAAGCCGGCGGCCGCAGTCGCCAGCACGAAGATGACGATGGCGATCTGGATCAGCAGCTTGCGGTTGAACAGGTCGGCGAGCTTGCCCCAGATGGGGGTGGAGATCGCGGTGGTCAGAAGGGTCGCGGTGACGACCCAGGTGAACGCGGCCTGGTCGCCGCCCAGGTCGTGGACGATGACCGGAAGCGATGTCGACACGACGGTCGACGCGAGCATCGACACGAACATGCCGAGCAGCAGGCCGGTGAGCGCCTGCAGCACCTTGCGGTGGTGGCGCTTCTCGTCGGCGCTCACGCTGCCGGCTGAGCCAGTGGCGACCGACCCGGTCGCGGGGGTGGACGTAGCCATAGGAGTCCTTCGAACGGTGTTGGTGGAAGAGATGCGGCGACGGCGGCGCAGAGATGGTTGACCAGGGTCAACAGTTGATATGGGTCAACTATACGACAATGGTTGACGTGCGTCAACTATCAGCGCGGATGAAGGTACGGTGTCAGTCCGCTGCGGCGGACCGGCGCCGGCGGAGGCTCAGGCGGGGCGCGCGGTGCGCTCGGCGGAGCGGATGACCCACTCGACGCCGAGCGTGAAGAGTTCGCGGTCCTCGAGCTGCAGCAGCTGCGGCGAGATCTGCGCGATGTGCGGGTGCTTGATGGGGTCGACCAGGAGAGGTCCCTCGAACCACGGGCTGGTGTCCGAGGGTGCAGCGGTTCCGCGCTCGATCCGCGCCCGGGCGACGCCGGCGGCCGACGAGAGGATGTGCGTCGCCATGAGCGCGTAGTGCTGCACCAGGTCCTCGCCCGTCAGGCCCGCGCGCGAGAACGCGTCGAGCATGAACTCGATCGCGTCGAGCTCGCCGGGGCCGTGCGTGGTGAGCACGATGGCCTCCTGGCCGACAGCGGGGTAGCGGGAGAGCTCGCTGAGCGTGGCGGACGCCAGCTGGCGCAGTCGCTCCTGCCAGTCCTCGGGCGGCGCGGTCACAGCGGCGAGGGTGCGCACCGTGAGCTCGTCGAGCAGGGCGCCCATGAGGTCGTCCTTGCTGCGAAAGTGCCGATAGATCGCCGTCGGGTCGGTGCCGAGCTTGGCGCCCAGCTCTCGGATGGAGAGGGATCCAGAGCCGGTCGTCTCGGCGAGCTCCAGCCCTGCGGCGATGATCGTCGCCCGATCCAGGCGCCTGCCGCCGGACTTCTCGGACGTCGCTCCGCTGCGTGCCGCCATGATCCCCGCTTCCGCCGTCGCCGTCCATCGTGCCACGGAGCCGCACTCGGGCCCCGTGACGCCGAGCCTACAGGTCGCGTCATCAATTCGGTCAACACTGTTGACATCAGCGATGACGGACGCCTATCGTCAAGCAACCCGCTCGATGACGAAGGAGAGGTCCCGTGGCCGCTGCCGTTCCTGACGACGCACAGACGCCGTTCGCAGACACAGTGTTCACCGGAGGTGCGCTGTTCAGCTCCGACCTCGTGGCTGCGGGCAGCCACGAGGCGCTGACGGGTCTCGCCGTCGCGGTGCGCGGGGGGCGCATCGCCGCGGTGTGCGGCGAGGAAGCGGCATCCGTCCTCATCGGCCCTGACACCGAGGTCGTCGATCTCGCCGGCGCGTTGCTGGCGCCGGGCTTCCAGGACGCGCACATCCATCCGATGTCGGGGGGCGTCGAGCTGCTGCAGTGCAACCTCACCGGCTCCGAGAACGCCGCCGACGCGCTCGCGACGATCGCCCGCTACGCCGCGGAGAATCCCGATGCGGAGTGGATCGTGGGCGGCGGCTGGTCGATGGATCACTTCCCGGGCGGCGCGCCGCTGCGAGGCGCCCTCGACGCCATCGTGCCCGACCGCCCGGTGCTGCTCGCGAGCCGCGACCACCACTCGTCCTGGGCGAACACTGCGGCGATGCGCCTCGCCGGAGTGGATGCCGCGACCGCCGATCCTGCCGACGGGCGTATCGAGCGCGAGGCGGACGGCTTCCCGGCCGGCACCTTCCACGAAGGTGCGTCGGACCTCTTCGCCACCGTGCGGCCGCGGGTCTCGGAAGACCTCGCCTACGACGGCCTGCTGCGTGCGCAGCGTGACCTGCTGGCGCAGGGCATCACGGGATGGCAGGACGCACTCGTCGGCGACTTTCCGGGGATCGCCGGCGGACTGGCGTCGTACCGGCGCGCACTCGCCGACGGCACGCTCAAGGCGCATGTCGTGGGGGCGCAGTGGTGGGAGCGGGCCGACGGCATCGAGCAGCTCGACGACATGATCCGTCTGCGTGACGAGATCGCGGAGCTCGGTCGCGAGGACAGGTTCTCGCTCACCTCCATCAAGTTCATGGTCGACGGCGTCGCCGAGAATCACACTGCGGCCATGCTCGAGCCGTACCGCGACGCTCACGGGCACGACACCGACAATCGCGGGCTGTCGTTCATCCCCGCCGAGAAGCTGCGCGAGTACGCGATCGCGGCTGATGCGGCCGGCTTCCAGCTGCACTTCCACGCCCTCGGCGACCGCGCCGTGCGCGAGGCGCTCGACGCGGTCGAGGCGGCTGCCGCAGCCAACGGCGACACCGACGGGCGCCACCACCTCGCACACATCCAGATCATCGACGAGGCCGATGTGCCGCGCTTCGCGGCGGTAGCGGCGGTCGCGAACATGCAGCCGCTGTGGGCGTGCCACGAAGACCAGATGGACGAGCTCACGCTGCCGTTCCTGGCACAGTCGGCGGGATCCCGTCAGTACCCGTTCGGAGATCTGCGCCGCGCCGGCGTGCGCCTCGCCGGTGGCAGCGACTGGCCCGTCTCGAGCGCCGACCCGCTGGCCGGTGTGCACATCGCCGTCAACCGGGTCGCTCCGCTGTCGGATGCCGAGCCGCTGGGCGGCGCGCACCAGCGGCTGGACCTCGCGACCGCGCTCGCCGCCTACACGTCGGGCACGGCCTACGTGAACCACCGCGACCACGACACCGGCTACCTGCGTGCCGGCTACCTCGCGAACCTGGTCGTGGTCGAGCCCAACCCGTTCGCGGTCCCGGCCGAGGAGCTCTACGCCTGCCAGGTCGTCTCGACCTGGATCGACGGCGAGCGGTTGTACGCCCGCGAGGACGCGCCGACGGTCGCCACCACCCCGTCACCGGCCGCCGGCTCGTCGTCGGATGCCGCTGCCCTCGGCCGGCCCGCCGCCGACTCGCCGTCGGATGCGGTGCCCGTGCCGAGCCACGGCTGACGCGACGAAGCGCCGCACCCGACTCCCTTCTCCACCCGACACCGCCGTCTCACCCCGAGGAGCACCATGATCCGCACTCGACGAACCGCCCGTCGATCCTCCGTCCATCGACTCGGCGCTCTCGCAGCCGCCGGTCTCGCCGGCGCGCTCATCCTCTCGGGGTGCACCCCGGGCGCCGCCGAGTCCGATGCGACCGCCGCGCCCGAGTGGGAGCTCACCGCCCAGACGGCCGCGCCGTCCGGTGACATCGACTCGTTCACCTGGGTGAGCTACTCCGAGCCGTACTCGCTCGACTACGCCTACGCGTTCGACTACGCCGACAACCAGGTGCTCGCGAACGTGTGCGAGTCGCTGCTGCGCCTCAACCCCGACTACACGCTGTCGCCCGGCCTCGCCGAGTCGTTCGAGCACCCGACGCCCGAGACCTGGGTGTACACGATCCGCGACGGCGTCACCTTCCACGACGGCACGCCGCTCACCGCCGCCGACGTCGTGACCTCGATGAGCCGCCACCTCGACCCGGAGGTCGGCTCGTCGTGGTACTCGGTGTACCAGAACGTCGCCGCGATCGAACAGACCGGCGAACGCCAGGTCACCGTCACGATGACGCGGCCCGACTCCCAGTTCAACCTCGCGATGGGCGGCTCGGCGGGAGTCGTCGAGTCGGCCGCGACGCTGGCCGGAAAGGGGGCGGACTACGGCAACTCCACCGGCCTCGTGAACTGCACCGGGCCGTTCGCGCTGGCGGCCTGGAAGTCGGGCGAGTCGGTGACGCTGACGCGGTACGACGGCTACTGGGACGAGTCGCTGCGCGCCCGGGCGGGCGAGGTCGAGATCCTCTTCATGACCGATCCCAATGCCCGCGTCAACGCTCTGAAGTCCGGTGAGGTGGACGGCGGCTGGATGATCCCGCCGGATGCGATCTCGCAGCTGCAGGGCTCCGGCAAGGGCGACGTGTACTTCGGCCTCAACACGGCGGTCGGCAGCCTGATCGTCAGCGATCTCGAGGGCCCGCTCGGTGACCGGCGCGTGCGCGAGGCGCTTCTCATGGCGATGGACCGGCAGGGGATCCTGGATGCCGCGGCGCAGGGCTACGGCGAGGTCACCGACGCGCTCACCACAGAGTCGGTGTGGGTGGGCGCCAGCGAAGGGGCGCTGGACGCGGCATTCGACGGGCTCGAGGAGTATCCGTACGACCTCGAGGCGGCGAAGAAGCTGATCGACGACGCGGGCGTGGCGGGCGAGGAGATCGTCATCGCGACCGCTCCACTCGGCAACGACTTCGCTGTGATCTCGCAGGGCGCGGCAGCCGCAGCACAGGCGATCGGGCTCACGGCGACGATCCAGACCGTCAGCCCGAGCGCGTACACCGCCCTGTTCTCCGACCCGACCGCACGCGAGGGCGTCGACCTCTTCTACACCTCGTGGTACCTCTCGAGCCCGGACCCTCTCGAGATGTACGGCGTGCTGCGCACCGGGGAGTTCAGCAACTACGGCGGCTGGAGCGACCCCGGCTTCGACGCCCTGGTCGACGAGGCGGTGGCGATCGACGACCCGGCGCAGCGCAGCGAGGTCACGGCTCAGGCGCAGCGCATCGCGAACGAGCAGCTGCCCTGGCTGCCCCTGTTCGAGGGACCGATGACGGTGTTCCTGGGCGAGGGCGTGACCGGTGTCGCACCGTCGGTGGCGTTCCTCTACTACCCGTGGGCGGCGACCATTGGCTCCCGGTGACCTGAGCGGGGGCCCGGCGCTGGGTGCCGGGCCCCGTCCGGCCGCCTTCGCAGACGAGGTCGCGTCATGACCGCCGTCCGCCGGATCGCCGGCAAGCTCGGCGGTCTGCTGCTCACGCTGTTCCTGGCATCCGTCCTCGTCTTCTTCTCGCGGTTCCTGGTGCCGGGCGACCCCGTCGCCTTCCTCCTGCGGGGTCGCAAGCCGAGCCCCGAGGCGGTGGCGCAGATCACCGCGCAGTACGGCCTCGACCTGCCGCCCTGGCAGCAGTACCTGACGTGGGTGGCCGGCCTCCTGCGCGGCGATCTCGGCCGTTCCCTGCAGTACCGGCAGGACGTGACGGTCGTGCTCGGCGAGCGTCTGCCGGTCACGCTCGGGCTCGTCGTCATGGCGGGGACGATGATCGCGGTCGTCGGACTGACGGCTGGCGCCCTCGCCGCACTCTCGCGCGGACGCATCGCCGACCGTTCGATCCTCATCGGCCTCACCGTGCTGGGCGCTGTGCCCTCGTTCGTCGGCTCGATCGTGCTCATCGCGGTGTTCGCGGTGCAGCTCGGCTGGTTCCCGTCGTTCGGGTCGGGCGACGGCTTCTGGGACACGGTGTACCACCTGGTGCTGCCGTCCATCGCGCTCGCGATCGTGTTCGTCGTGCTCGTGGGCAAGGTGACCCGGTCGTCGATGATCGACCAGCTCGGGCGCGAGCACGTCGAGGTGGCCATCAGCCGCGGCATCCGACGCGGCACCGTGGTGCGTCGCCATGTCTTCCGCAACGCCGTCGGACCGATTCTGACGGTGAGCGGAATGCTGGTGGCCGGGCTCCTCGTGTCGAGCTCCATCGTCGAGGCGGCCTTCGGTCTCGCCGGCATCGGCTCGCTGCTGGTGCAGTCGGTCGACCGTCTCGACTTCCCGGTCGTGCAGGCGATCGTCCTCCTCGTCGTCACCGCGTTCGTGCTCGTCAACGCCGTGATCGACGTCCTCGAACCCTGGATCGACCCCCGATCCGCTGCCGGAGCCGGTGCACGATGACCTCCACCACACCTTCGCCCGCCGGGGCGCCGAGCGCGGCGACCGCGCGCACGAGCCCCGCGACACTCGCCGTCGGCGTGCTGCGGGCGCCTCGGCGGCGGCGCGCCGGCCTCACGCTCGCGATCGCGCTGGCGGTCGTCGCCGCGATGACGCTGGCCGCGATCTTCGCGCCGTTCCTCGCCCCGTACGACCCCGACGCCGTCGACTTCGCCGCGGTCAACGCCGGGCCGAGCGCCGCGCACTGGCTCGGCACCGACAGCCTGGGACGCGACACCCTCAGCCGCCTCATCTACGGGGCGCGCACGGCGCTGCTCGGGCCGCTGCTCGTGGTCATCGCGTCGACCGTTCTCGGCATCCTTCTCGGCCTTGTCGCGGGCTGGCGCGGCGGCTGGATCGACGCCGCACTCGGTCGCGTGTTCGACGTGCTCTTCGCCTTCCCGTCGCTGCTCATCGCCATCATGGCCGTGGCGCTGTTCGGCAAGGGCCTGGTGGCGCCGGTCATCGCCATGAGCATCGCGTACGCACCGTTCGTCGCACGCCTGACGCGGTCGCTCGTCGCTGCCGAGCGGACCCGGCCGTACGTCGCCGCGTACCGCGTCCAGGGGTTCTCCGGACCGTGGATCGCGCTGCGGCGTGTGCTGCCGAACGTCACCCCGATCGTCGGCGCGCAGTCGACGCTGAACTTCGGCTACGTGCTGGCGGAGCTCGCGGCGCTGTCGTTCCTCGGTCTCGGCGTGCAGCCGCCGACGGCCGACTGGGGCGCGATGATCAACGAGGCGCAGGCCGGGCTCATCGGCGGACACTTCCTCCCGGCGATCGTGCCGGCGGTCGCCGTCGTCGTGGTCGTCGTGGCCGTCAACATCATCGGGGAAGAGGTCTCCGACCGCATCGGAGGGGAGATCCCGGCATGAACGCGCGCGCTTCCATCGTCGAGCCGGCAGCCGCCGGTGCTTCCCAGGTGCCGGCGCACGGCGATGCCCTGCTCGGCATCCGTGATCTGACCCTTGACCTTGCCGACGGCACACGGCTGCTCCACGGCATCTCACTCTCGGTCGCGGCCGGTGAGACGGTCGGGCTCGTCGGCGAGTCCGGCTCGGGCAAGTCGCTCACCGCTCGCACCGTGCTGGGGCTTCTTCCCACCCGCGCGATCACCACGGGCGAGGTCGTGCTCGGCGGAGCGGGCGTGCTGAGCGCCACCCCCTCCGAGCTGCGCGGGCTGCGCCGTCACGGCGCGGCCATGATCTTCCAGGACCCGCGCGCCGGCATCAACCCGATGCGCACGATCGGCGATCACCTGACCGAGGCGCTGCGGCTGGCCGAGGGATGGTCGGCGGATGCCGCGAGAGCCCGCGCCGTCGAACTGCTCACCGCCGTGCGCCTGCCACGCCCCGAGGAGCACCTGCGCCAGTATCCGCACGAGTTCTCGGGCGGCATGCTGCAGCGCGTCATGATCGCCGGTGCGCTCACGACGTCGCCGCGACTGCTGGTGTGCGACGAGCCCACCACGGCTCTCGACGTCACGACGCAGGCCGAGATCATCGGGGTGCTCAGCGAGCAGCGCGCGCGCCGCGGCATGGGCATGCTGTTCATCACGCACGACCTCAACCTCGCCGCCTCGCTCTGCGACCGCGTCTACGTGATGAGCGGCGGACACATCGTCGAGCAGGGGCGCGCGCACGATGTGCTGCGCGACCCGCGGGCGGAGTACACCCGCCGACTCGTCGCCGCGACGCCGACGCTCTTCGGCAGCGCACCGGTGTCTCGCCCGGATGATGGCGGTCGGCCGGCACCCGCGCCGCAGGCCGCGGTCCAGATTCAACCCCGCGAACAGGTCGCCGACTGCGTGCCCGCCGCGCATGGCACGCCCATGCTCGAGGCGATCGGGATCGCGAAGACCTATCACCGGCGGGGGAAGGATCCGGTGCACGCCGTGATCGATGCCTCGATCGCCGTGCCGCGTGGCGGCGCGCTCGGTGTGGTGGGGGAGTCCGGGTCGGGAAAGTCGACGCTGGCGCGCATGATCGTGGGCCTCGAGAGCGCCGACGGCGGCGACATCCGCATCGACGGTCAGCCGCGCACCGTGGTTCCCCGCGGCCGCCAGGGGCGACTGGCGCACGCGCGCAGCGTGCAGATGGTGTTCCAGGACCCGTACCTGTCGCTGGATCCGCGCATCACCGCCGGCCGTGCGATCGAGGACGCCCTGCGCCTGCACGGCGTCTCGGGCAGTGAGAGGCGGCTCAGTGCATCCGAGTCGCGCACACGAGTACGGGACCTGCTCGAACAGGTGGGCCTGGGGGAGAAGCACGCCGCGGCGCGGCCGCGCACGCTCTCGGGCGGTCAGCGGCAGCGCGTCGCGATCGCGCGCGCCCTCGCGATAGAGCCGGACGTGCTGGTGATGGACGAGGCGACGAGCGCGCTCGACGTCTCGGTGCAGGCGCAGGTGCTCGATCTCGTCGACCGCATCCGTCGGGAGCGCGGACTCACGGTGCTGTTCATCAGCCACGACCTGGCGGTCGTCCGCCGGGTGTGCGACGAGACCGTCGTGATGCGACGCGGCGAGATCGTCGAACGCGGGCGCACGGACGAGCTGCTCGGCGACCCGCAGCACGAGTACACGCGGCTGCTCATCGAGTCCGTGCCCAAGCCCGGGTGGGATCCGGAGCAGGCGGGCGCCGAGGTCGAGGATGCAGGCGTCGACGCCCCCGGCTGGGACGGGGTGGCCGAAGACGATGCGGAAGCCGCGTCGGTGCAGGCGGCGAAGGTCGAGGCCTCGGGGCAGGCACGGTGAGCGCCGGGTCTTCGTCGCGCGGCACGGTCGGTGCGAGCAGTATGGAGGCGTGTTCAGTGTCGAACTGATTCCGGATGCCGAGATCGACGGCGCGGTCCGGGACGACTGGGATCGACTTCTCGGGGCCGATCTGCCGAGCTCGGGGCGCAATCCCGCACCGAGCAACCGTCCGCACGTGACGCTCGCGGTGCGGGACCGGGTCGATCCGGCGGCGTTCGCCAGCATCGCCGAGCTGCTCCCCGTCGCCCTGGAGCTCGCCGGGTTCGTGCTGCTCGGTCATCGGGACCGGTACGTGCTCGCGCGGCACGTCGTCGTGAGCGCGCCGCTCCTCACGGTCCACCGCGTCGTCGCAGAGATCGCCGGCCGACCCGAGCCGCGGTATTCGAACACCGGGATCGACCGGTGGACGCCGCACATGACTGTGGCGCGGGGGCTCACTGCCGCGCGACTGGCGACGGCGATGCGACTGGTGAAGGCGCCGAACGTCGTCGGGCAGGCGACAGGAGCGCGCGTGTGGGACGCCGAGGCGCGGCGTGTGACCACGATCCGATGAGGCGCCGGCCGCGCCGCACGTCGGCCGGTTCAGTCGGCGAGGGCGAGTGCGCGGAACGGCTCGCGCGGCGCAGCGGGCGGCTGCGGCATCCGCTCTGCCTGCTGTCGAGATCGCGTCGTACGCAGGTAGAGCTCGTCGATGAGGGCGGTGGCGAGGCGCACGAGCTTCGCGATCTCGGCCTCGTCGCGATCGACCCATGCGCAGCGCGGCTCGTCGCCGACGGGCACGAAGCCGTCGTGCTGCTCCCAGGCCACGAGCGTGCGCTCCGCCCCGAGCACGTGCTGCTGCCACCACACCTGCCGGAGGTAGGACCGCGGGATGCTGCGCCAGGCCTTGTTGGTCGTCTTGATCTCGGCGAGCGTGATGCGTCCCGAAGCGTCGACGGCGATGCCGTCGGGGGTCGCAAGGTGCCGCTTCTCGACGACGGCGTGGAACAACGCCGACGAGGGCTGGACGCCGTGAGTCGCGGCGACCCACGCGGCGATCTCGGGTTCGCGCGCCCGGCCGTGTGCCGTGTAGGCGTTGCCCGAGAAGCCCGAGCCGAGCAGCTTGGCGTCGGCGGCACGGCCGATGGCCCGGTCGGAGGTGAGGGTCGCGACGTCGGTCGCGGTGATGCCGCGCGACCGTGCGCGCACCCAGGCGACCCGGTCGCGCGAATCCGCGACGATGCGGGCCGCAACGTCCGGTGCACGCGCCGCGAGCGCCGAGGGGCGTGCGGCGGCGTGCTCGGGGTTCACCCTCCGAGGCTACGCCGCCGACCCGACATCCGCCGCCTGCGACGCACCAGCGGCATGGGTCCGTCACGCGATGGCGCCGTTCGATGCGCACGACCTCGACGGACGGCGGTGCGCAAGAGGGGTTGCGATCGGCGGCGGCGGTGGCATCCTCGGGAACATGAGCACCATCACGTCAGACGAATTCCGCGCGTTCCCGGGTGTCGAGGACTGGCGTCCCCGCGTGACCGGCGCCTTCGCCCTGTTCCGTACCGGCAGCTTCGCGGCGGGCGCGCAGCTGTTCGCGGCGATCGCCGACCTCGCCGAGGCAGCCGACCACCACCCCGACGTCGACATGCGCTACGCCACCGTGCGCGTACGGCTGCTCACTCATTCGGCGGGCGGCCTGACGGCGAAGGATGCCGTGCTCGCCGCGCAGATCTCACAGGCGGCCCGCGAGCTCGACATCCGCGCCGAGACCGAGCGCATGCAGGACCTCATGCTCGCCGTGGCCACGCCCGATTCGCGCGCCGCGCTGGCGTTCTGGAAGGCTGTGACGGGCTTTCGCGAAGTGCGCGACGGCGTGCTGTTCGACGCCGACGGACGGGGGCCTCTCATCTGGTTCCAGCCCGTCGACAAGCCGCTGCGCGGCAGGTCGCACCTCGACGTCAACGCTCCGCGCGACGTGATCGAGAAGCGCCTCGAGGCAGCGCTCGCCGCCGGCGGGGTGATCGTCGACGACTCCCACGCGCCCGAGTGGTGGACCCTCGCGGACGCCGACGGCCACAAGGTCGACCTCTGCCCCTGGCGCGAGTAGCGGCCGGGCGTCGGGCGACCGTAGCCGATCGTGTCAGAAGGCGGCGGCGCCGGCCTCCGCAACGGTCTGGTCCTGGTCGCCCGAGCCGCCGCTGACGCCGACCGCACCCACGACGGCGCCGTCGCGGGAGAGCGGGACGCCGCCGGCGAAGATCGCGACCTTGCCGCCGTTCGTGGCGTGGATGCCGTAGAACTGCTGCGTCGGCTGCGAGTTCTCACCGAGGGTCTTCGTCTCGATGTCGAACGCGCGCGAGGTCCAGGCCTTGTTGATCGAGATGTTGACGCTGCCGATCCACGCGCCGTCCTGACGGACGTGGGCGACGAGATTGCCCCCCGCATCGACCACGGCGATGTTCATGGGCTGGCCGATCTCGTCGGCGCGCTTCTCCGCGGCGGCGATGACGCGACGGGCGTCTTCGAGGGTGACGGACATGGTGGTGTTCCTTTCGTGGGCGAGCGGATGCCTCGATCGAGGAATCCGCTCCTTGTCAGGTGGACTGGATGTACCCGTTGGGATTCAGCACGTACTTCTTCGCCGCTCCTTGATCGAAGTCGGCATACCCCTGCGGGGCGTCCTCGAGTCCGATGGCGGTGGCGCCGACGGCATCGGCGATCGCGACCTTGTCGTGGAGGATCGCCATCATGAGCCGGCGGTTGTAGCGCATGACAGGGCACTGGCCGGTCGTGAACGACAGCGATTTCGCCCAGCCCAGTCCGAGCCGCAGTGACAGCGACCCGACTTTCGCGGCCTCGTCGATCCCGCCAGGGTCGCCGGTGACGTACAGGCCCGGGATGCCGAGCGCGCCGCCGGCTGCGGTGATGTCCATCAGCGAGTTCAGCACGGTCGCGGGAGCCTCGTGCGAGGCATCCGCTCCGTGTCCGCGCGCTTCGAAGCCGACCGCGTCCACGGCGGAGTCGACCTCGGGTACGCCGAGGATCTGCTCGATCTGATCCTTGGGGTCGCCTGCCGACACGTCGACGGTCTCGCAGCCGAACGACCGCGCCCGCGCCAGGCGGTCCGCGTTCAGATCGCCCACGATGACCACCGCCGCACCGAGCAGCTGCGCCCCCACCGCAGCGGCGAGGCCGACGGGTCCGGCGCCCGCGATGTAGACGGTCGATCCCGGGCCGACGCCGGCGGTGTACGCGCCGTGGAACCCGGTGGGGAAGATGTCGGAGAGCATCGTGAGGTCGAGGATCTTCTCGAGAGCCTGGTCGCGGTCGGGGAAGACCAGCAGGTTCCAGTCGGCGTACGGCACCAGCACGTACTCCGCCTGGCCGCCCACCCAACCGCCCATGTCGACGTAGCCGTAGGCGCTCCCCGGCCGGTCGGGGTTGACGTTGAGGCAGATGCCGGTCTTGCCCTCCTTGCAGTTGCGGCAGCGGCCGCATGCGATGTTGAAGGGCACCGAGACGATGTCACCGACCTTGACGAACTCGACGTCGGGGCCGACTTCGACGACCTCACCGGTGATCTCATGGCCGAGCACAAGACCTGCAGGTGCCGTCGTGCGGCCGCGCACCATGTGCTGGTCCGAGCCGCAGATGTTCGTGCTCACGGTCTTGAGGATCGCGCCGTGCGGCACCTTCCTGCCGACGTTCGCCGGGTTGACGCCCGGACCGTCCTTCAGCTCGAACTCCGGGTAATCCGTGTCGACGACCTCGACCTCGCCGGGGCCTTTGTAGGCGACGGCCCTGTTGGCAGACATCTTCGTCCTCTCCGTCGCGCGGCGCATGACCGCGCGACTCGGTCGTGCTGGCTCTGATGCGAGCCTGTACCTCGGCGACGCCATGCGCAACGGGGCCGCACGCCGGCAGCGTGGGGCGCGAGCGGCGCCGTGACGGATGGCGGGCGCCGATTTGGCGGGAGCGCGGGCGTCGCGTACCCTTGTGGGAGCCGAAGACCGCCGGTCATCGACGTGCGCGCAAGCGTCACGAAGATCGAAGCACTGCATCGCAGGGGCCCGCGCAGGTGTCACGAACGATTCTCCTGGATTCAGGAATCCCGCTCCGTGCGCTTGCGCCGGAGCTTTTTTTGTTGCCGTGACGAGAAGATGAGCGGATGCCTCCGGCCGGCGCCCCGCCACCGCGGAGCGTCTCACACACACAAGGAGTGACCATGGCGCAGAAGGACGCATCGGTTGCCGAGCTCACGAAGAACTTCGAGGACTCGAACGCCGTTCTGCTGACCGAGTACCGCGGTCTGACGGTTGCCCAGCTCAAGCAGCTGCGCAACAGCATCCGTCAGGACGCGGAATACGCCGTGGTGAAGAACACGCTGACCAAGATCGCCGCGAACAACGCGGGGATCACGGCGCTGGACGAGGACCTCAAGGGTCCGTCGGCCATCGCGTTCGTGCACGGCGACTTCGTCGCCACCGCGAAGGCTCTGCGTGACTTCGCCAAGGCCAACCCGCTTCTCGTGATCAAGGGCGGCGTTTTCGAGGGCAACTCCCTCAGCGCCGACGAGGTCAACAAGTACGCCTCGCTCGAGAGCCGTGAGGTTCTGCTTGCGAAGGCTGCGGGCATGATGAAGGCGACGATGGGCAAGGCTGCCGCGACCATCGACGCGCTTCGCGAAAAGCTGGAGACCGCCGAGGCCGCGTGAGCGACCGGCGATCTCTTCCCACAACCCCATCTATCTAGGAGATACATCATGGCGAAGCTCACCACTGAGGAACTGCTCCAGCAGTTCGCCGACCTGACCCTCGTCGAGCTCAGCGAGTTCGTGAAGGCGTTCGAGGAGAAGTTCGACGTCACCGCTGCTGCTCCCGTCGCCGTTGCCGGCGCCGGTGGCGCGGGCGCCGACGTTGCCGTCGAGGAGGAGAAGGACTCGTTCGACGTCATCCTCGAGGCTGCCGGCGACAAGAAGATCCAGGTCATCAAGACGGTCCGCGAGCTCACCTCGCTCGGCCTCGGCGAGGCCAAGGCTGTCGTCGACGGTGCTCCCAAGGCCGTCCTCGAGGGCGCCAACAAGGAGGCCGCCGAGAAGGCCAAGGCCGCTCTCGAAGAGGCCGGCGCGACGGTTACCCTCAAGTAATCTCGTTCCTTCGCGAAAGCCCCGGATGCTGTGCATCCGGGGCTTTCGTCATGTCCGGGCAGGGGAGTCGACCGACCAACCACCTCGTTCCGCGAAATCCCTTTCTCACGGTTTGATCTCGAATCACCCCTGATTTTCTCAGGGACTTGCATTCCGGCATCCGTTCTGACAAGAATGAGAAAGCGCATTCCAGAAAGCGCATTCTCACCACTCGAAGACGAGACCGGAGGATACGGTGACGACGACGCACCGCCCCAGAACACGGCTACCCGGCCGTGCCCGCGGAGCCGCCGCATGAGCGCCATCAGCGAGCTCGGCAAGCTCAAGACCGCCAAGTCCGGCGGCAAGAAGCAGAACAAGGCCGCGTACCTCTTCCTGGCCCCGTGGTTCGTCGGGCTGGTGCTCATCACCATCGGGCCGATGGTGGCGTCGTTCGGCCTGTCGTTCACCCGCTACAACCTGCTGAGCCCGCCGAAGTGGATCGGCTTCGAGAACTTCGCGCGGATGCTGACCGACGAGCGGCTCGCCGCCTCTCTGCAGGTCACGTTCAGCTACGTGTTCATCTCGCTGCCCTTGCAGCTCGCGGTCGCGCTGTTCCTCGCGATCATCCTGGACCGCGGGCTGCGCGGACTGGCCTTCTACCGGTCGGCGTTCTACCTGCCCTCGCTGCTCGGTGCCAGCGTCGCGATCGCGATCCTGTGGCGCCAGATCTTCGGCGTCGACGGCCTCGTCAATCAGGTGCTCGCGGTCTTCGGCATCCAGGGGCAGGGGTGGATCTCCAATCCCGACACCGCGCTCGGCACGCTGATGATCCTGAACGTCTGGACGTTCGGCTCGCCGATGGTGATCTTCCTGGCCGGTCTCCGCCAGATCCCCACGATGTACTACGAGGCGGCCGACGTCGACGGCGCGAGCCGGCGTCAGCAGCTCTTCCGGATCACGATCCCGCTGCTCACCCCGATCATCTTCTTCAACGCCGTGCTCCAGCTCATCGGCACGTTCCAGTCGTTCACCCAGGCGTACATCGTCTCGGGCGGAACCGGCGGACCGGTCGACTCGACGCTCTTCTACACGCTGTACCTGTACCAGCAGGGCTTCACGAACTACAACATGGGCTACGCGTCGGCCATGGCGTGGCTGCTGCTGGTCATCATCGGCATTCTGACCGTCCTGATGTTCTGGACCTCGAGATTCTGGGTTTTCTACGATGACCAAGATTGACGACGCCGCCATGACGGCCCCGCCCGCGACCGAGACGATCGTCACCGGCCGTGCCCCGCGCGTCCGGCGGCGGAGCCCCTTCCGCAAGCCGCTCACGAGCGTCGTGCGCCACACGCTGCTCATCGCGCTCGCGCTGGCGATGCTCTATCCGGTGATCTGGATGGTCGTGAGCTCGCTGCGGCCGAACGACGAGATCTTCCGCGACCCGAGCATCATCCCCGACAGCTTCGAGGTCTCGAACTACACCGACGGCTGGAACGCCCTGGCGTACCCGTTCAACGTCTACATGTGGAACTCGGCGCTGATCGTGATCGGGTGCATCATCGGCAACCTGGTGTCGTGCTCCATGGCCGCGTACGCGTTCGCCCGACTGGACTTCACCGCCAAGCGGTTCTGGTTCGCCGTGATGCTCCTGAGCATCATGCTCCCCATCCACGTCATCATCGTGCCGCAGTACGTGCTGTTCTCCCAGCTGGGCTGGGTGAACACGTTCCTGCCGCTGATCGTGCCGAAGCTGCTCGCGACCGACGCGTTCTTCATCTTCCTGATGGTGCAGTTCATCCGCGGCATCCCGAAGGAGCTCGATGAGGCCGCGCGCATCGACGGGGCGGGGCATCCGCGCATCTTCCTGCAGATCATCCTGCCGCTCATGGTCCCGGCCCTGGCGACGACGGCGATCTTCACCTTCATCTGGACGTGGAACGACTTCTTCTCGCAGCTGATCTTCCTCACCAAGCCCGAGCTGTACACCGTGCCGCTGGCGCTGCGGTCGTTCGAGGACGCGCAGAGCACCACCAACTACGCCCAGATGTTCGCGATGAGCGTCGTCTCGCTCATCCCGATCTTCCTGATCTTCCTGTTCGGCCAGAAGTTCCTCATCAAGGGGATCGCGACGACCGGGATCAAGTGACGTCCGCGTCACACACACCTTCGCGGGCCGCCAGGCCCACCCTCATCACACGCACCAACACCACTCACCGACTTCGGTCGAAAGGATGCAAGACATGCGACGCACCACAACCGCACCGCGCTGGTTGCTGCTGACCTCCGTCGGCGCAGCGACGATGCTGACGCTGACGGCGTGCGCGGGACCGACGGAGACCCCCGCGACCGGCCCGACCCTGTCAGACGAGCCCGTGACCCTCAGCTTCACCTGGTGGGGCAACGACGTCCGCCACGGCATCACCGAGGAGCTCATCGCGGCCTTCGAGGCCGAGAACGAGAACATCACCATCGAGCCGCAGTACACCGACTGGGCCGGCTACTGGGACAAGCTGGCGACGACCGTCGCCGCCGGCGACGCCCCCGACATCATCCAGATGGACGAGAAGCAGCTGTCGACCTACGCCGCCAACGGCGTGCTGCTCGACCTCGGCACCCTCGGCGATCAGCTGCCGACCGGCGACTTCCCCGAGGCGGTGCTCGGCACCGGCGCCCTGGACGGCACGCAGTACGGCATCCCGGTAGGCATCAACTCCTATGCCTACATGGCGAACGTCGACGTGCTCGACAGCCTCGGCATCGAGCTGCCCGACGACGAGACCTGGTCGTGGGACGACCTGAACGAGATCGCCGAGGAGGTCACCGCGGCCAGTGGCGGCGCCGTCGTCGGCTCGCAGTCCTGGGGATTCGAGGACGGCGGCCTCAACAACTGGCTGCGCCAGCACGGCGAGTCCCTGTTCGCCGAGGACGGATCGCCCGAGGTGACGGCCAGCGCCGAGACGCTCGCCGCGTGGTGGCAGAATCTGCTCGACGTCACCGAGGCGGGCGGCACGCCCGACCCCTCTGCGACCATCGAGCGGGAGTCCGCCGGCCTCGCCGAGTCGTTCACCGCGACGAACCAGTCGGCTTTCGGCCCGTGGTGGTCGAACCAGGTCGCCGCACTGCGTGAGGCGAGCGGTCAGAACCTCGTGCCGCTGATGGTGCCGACGCCCGACGAGGGCGAGAGCGCGGCGGCGTACTACAAGCCGTCCATGTTCTGGTCGGCGTCGGCGAAGACCGAGCACCCGGCAGAGGTGGCGCTTTTCCTCGACTTCCTCTCGAACAGCGAGGAGGCGGCAGACCTTCTGCTCGCCGAGCGTGGAGTGCCCGCGAACGAGAAGATCCGCGAGTACATCACCCCCAAGCTCGACGAGGTCAACCAGGAGGTCGTCGACTTCCTCGACGAGATCGCACCGCGCGTGGGCGACGCCCCGCCGGCGACCCCGCCGGGCGGCGGCGCGATCGAGACGATCGTCGACCAGCACACCCAGCGCGTGCTGTTCGGCGAGCAGACGCCCGAGGACGCTGCCGAGAGCTTCATCGCGGAGCTGCAGCAGGCGCTCGACGACGCCGCCATCTGACCGACGACCGGGCCGCGTCCTCCCGAGGCGCGGCCCGTCGTCCCCAGACCGCACGGGGCCGGACCGAAGTGATGAGGGGTCCGGTCCCGGGCGGGCATGCCGAGAATCGCCCGATGACCGTCGCCGGGCAGAAGTCGCACGCGCGAATGCGCCGCACCGGGCTCGACGACGCCCAAGATTGAGAGAGGAGGGGATCCGTTGACCGAGGTCACATCGCGCCCGATCACGATGGCGCAGGTCGCACAGCACGCCGGAGTGTCGCAGGCGTCGGTGTCGCGCGTCCTCAACGGCGTCGCCACCGTCGACCCCGCGATCGTCGCGAAGGTCAACCGTGCGGTCGCCGCGCTGAACTACTCGCCCAGCGAGGCGGCGCGCAGTCTCGTGCGGGGAAGCAGCCATACCATCGCGCTGCTGGTGCCCGACCTCGAGAACCCCATGTTCCAGGGCGTGCTCAAGGGCCTGACGGTCGCCGCGGCCCGCGACGGCTACCGAGTGCTGGTCGCCGACAGCGCGGAGTCGGTCGGCGTCGAAGCCGACATCGCGAGCGAGGCGCGCAGCAAGTGCGACGCGCTGGTGCTGGTGTCTCCACGGATGCCGGATGCCGAGCTGCGCGAGCTCATCCAGCGCACGAAGCCGGTCGTGGTGGTGAACCGCCGGGTGGACGACACCGTCGCAGCACAGCTCTCGGTGGACTACGTCACCGCGGTCAAGGAGCTCGGCACCCATCTGCGTGGCTTCGGCCACCGGCGCATCGCCTACGTCGCCGGACCTGCGCTCAGCTATGCGAACGAGCAGCGCGCGCAGGGCCTCGGTGAGCTCGCCCGCGAGTACCCCGACCTCGAGTTCCTCACCATCCAGGCGGGCTCGAGCATGGAGGCGGGCTACGACGCCGCCGACGCCGTGCTCGAGACGGGCGCGACCGCGGCCATCGCCTTCAACGACCTCGTCGCGCTCGGGCTGATGTCCCGTCTGCGCGAGGTGGGCGTCGAGGTGCCCGAGCAGCTCTCCATCGTCGGAATCGACGACATCCCGCAGTCTCGTTTCGCCGCCCCTCCGCTGACGACCATGTCGGTTCCGCGGATCGAGATCGGGCGGCAGGCTTGGAATCGCATGCGTCAAGCACTGGACGGCGAGAACGCCGACCACCCCCTGTTCTATCGGCCCGTCCTGGTGGCGCGGCAGAGCTCCGGTCCGGCATCCCACGCGAGCGGCTGGGTGGGTCCCGCCCGCCCCGTGCTGCGGCTGGGATCGACCGTGGTCGCCCAGTACGAGGAGGGCGCGACCGTCGACTCGGTGCTGTCGCCCCGGCCGTACCTGGACGCGGTGATCTCGCGGACCGGAACCCCGCTCACCGTCACCGAGCCGACCGACCACCCGCACCACCTCGGAGTCAGCCTCGCGATCGCCGACGTCAACGGCACGTCGTACTGGGGCGGCCGCACCTATGTGCGCGGCGAGGGCTCGATCATGGTCCCCAACCACGGCCGGCAGCGCCGCGACCGGCTGCGCATCGACGGGCACTCGCTCGACGAGCGGCTCAGCTGGGTCGACGAGCACGGCACGACGCAACTCGTCGAGGTGCGCGAGCTGCGGTCCGCCGAGCTCGAGAAGGGCTGGGCGCTGCGCTGGCGCAGCCACCTCAAGGCGACGCTCGACGCCATCACGTTCGGCTCGCCCGCGACGAACGGTCGGGACGGCGCCGGGTACGGCGGCATCTTCTGGCGGTTCGCGCCTGAGATCGCCCGGGTGTTCAGCCCCGCGGGCGACACCGAGCGCGACGTGCACGGCGCGGCGACGCCGTGGCTCGCGTTCACGTTCCCCGACCGCGACACGACGGTCGTGCTCACGCAGGGCGACGAGCGTCTGCCGTGGTTCGTCCGGTTCGCCGAGTATCTCGGGGCCGGCCCGTCGGTGGCGTGGGACGAGCCGCGGACGATCCCCGAAGGGGGAGAGCTCAATCTCGAGCTGACCGCCTACGTCCTCGACGAGGAGCTGGCCGACGCCGCTGCCGTCGAGGCGGCCCTGCCCGCGCTGCGCGCTCAGGCGGGGCTGTGACCGGGCTGCTCCGCGTGGGTGTCGCCGGTGTCCACGGGCACGGCCGCAGTCACGTCGACGCCGTGCTCGCCGGCGCGGACTTCGAACTCGTCGCCGTCGCCGACCCCCGGGGCGGCGGCGACGTGCCTTCTTCGACCCGGGTGTTCGCCGATGCCGCATCGATGATCGACGAGGTCGAACTCGATGTGGCGGTGCTCAGCACGCCGATCCCGACGCATACCGAGCTCGCGCGCCTCGCTCTCTCGCGCGGCGCCCATGTGCTGCTCGAGAAGCCGCCCGTGCCCTCGGTCGCCGACCACCACGCGCTCCTGAGCGCGTCGGATGCCGCCTCCCGCGCGGTGCAGGTCGGCTTCCAGTCGCTCGGCAGCACGGGCGTCGCCGCGACCGCCGACACCCTGGCATCCGGGGTCATCGGGGAGCTCGTGCACGTCGGCGCGGTGGGGCAGTGGTCGCGGTCGGAGCAGTACTGGCGACGGGCGCCATGGGCCGGCCATCGCGTCATCGACGGACGGCTCGTCGGCGACGGCGTCGTGACGAACCCGCTGGCCCACGCCGTGGCCACGGCGTTCGCGATCGCCGGGGCGGCCGCACCGGACGACGTCGTGTCGATCGACGCGGACCTCCGCCGCGCGAACGACATCGAGACCGACGACACGTCGTCCCTCGTCGTCGAGCTGCGCGGCGGCGCCCGCGTCGCCGCGGGTCTCGCGGTGACCGCCGCACGACGCCGCGAGCCGTACGTGCTGGTGCGGGGCACCCGTGGCTTCCTCGTGTACCTGTACACGCTCGACACGCTCCACGTGCATCGCGACGGGGCGGCGCTGCCGCGCGCGTACGCCTTCGAGCGCATCTCGCTGCTCGACGATCTCGCCGGGCACATCCGCGACGGCCGTGACCTGCTCGCTCCGCTGCACCGCACCGGCGCGTTCACCCGCGTGCTCGAGGCGATCGTGACCGGGCCGCCGGCGACGCCGATCGATCCCGGACTCGTGCGTGTCGAAGCATCCGGCGGCGAGACGTTCCGCACCGTGTCCGGCGTCGAGGACGCCGTCGAGCGCGTCGCCTGGGAGGGTCGCACCTTCCGCGAGCTCGGGCTGCTGTGAACGGGTGCCGCCCGCTCCCTAGGTGCGGCGCGGCCCGACCCCGATGATGGCGGACGCGTCGTCGTCGACTGCCGCCGTCGAGTTGCGGACGACCAGGGGCGACGACTCGTAGAGCCGGTTCATCGGCGCCTCGGGGTCGTCGAGCTGCCACATGAGCAGCTGTACCGCCGCCCGCCCCTGCTGGTGGGGGCGCTGCTGCAGCGTCGTGAGCGAGAACATCTCGGCGTACGCGTGATCATCGATGCCGACGACGCTCAGCCGCTCGGGAACCCGGATGCCGAGCCGGCGGGCCGCGATGATCGCGCCGACCGCCACTTCGTCGCACACGCCGACGATCGCCGTCGGGCGGGTGCGCCGGTCGCCCAGCAGCTCTACTGCGGCGCTGTACCCGCCCGGGAGCGCGACCTCGGAGTGGACGTGACGGGAGGACGCCTCGAGGCCCGCATCGCGCATGGCGCGGCGGTAGCCGTGGAGCCGGCGGCCGTCAGCGAAGCTGGTCCGGCGCCCGTCGGGGTCGCCGCCGAGGAAGACGATCTCGCGGTGGCCCAGGCCGATGAGGTGCTCGGTGGCGATGCGCGCGGCCGCCTCGTCGTCGATCGACACGGCGTTCGTGCCGACGTCGTAACCGCCGACCGCGACCACCGGCTTGCCGAAGGCGACCAGCCGCTCGAGCTCGCGGGCGCTCGGCTCGATGCCCACCGCGATGATCCCGTCGAACCGCTTTCGGGCGAGGAAGTGCTCGAACATCTCGCGACGCGCGGCCGACTCGGGGGGCGCGCCGTACAGCGCCAGATCGTAGCGGCGCTCCCGCAGCGCGTCCTGGATCCCCTCGAGCACCTGGGCGAAGAACCACCGGTCGAGCGACGGCATGACGACGCCGACGGTCTGGGTGCGACCGGTCACGAGGCTCACCGCACTCGTGGTGGGGACGTAGCCGAGCGCTGCTGCCGCATCCCTCACCCGCGCCCGCGTCGCGGCCGAGACGTAGCCGGCGCCCGTCAGGGCACGGGAAGCGGTCGACTTCGAGACGCCTGCCGCGCGAGCCACGTCGGCGATGCCCGCCATCGGGTCCTCCTCGCCTCCGGGGACGCCGCCGTCGCCCGAATTGTGGAACCGGTTCCGGGCCTCATTGTGCCGTGATCATCTCGTGGACGCCACCCTGGGTTTCGGTGTTTACCGAGTTGTGACCCACGGTCATTGTGCCGTCATGCGGCATCCCCTACCGTGAACATGGAATCGGTTCCCGATCCATACGAGCGGGGTGCGCGATGCGTTGCGGCCCCGCGGACTCGAAGAGGAGGCAGACGAACATGACTGCACTGCGATCACGTCGTCGACACGGCTACATCGCGCTGGGGATCGCCGCGGTCGCGGCTCTGACTCTCGCGGGATGCGCTGAGGGCGCAGACGAGGGCGGAGACGGCGACGGCTCGCTCGAGGGCGAGACGGTCGAGATCTCCGGTGGCATCACCGGCACCGAGGCGGAGGCGCTTCAGAAGTCGTTCGACCAGTTCACCGCCGATACCGGCATCGAGGTCGTCTACACCGGCGACAAGGGGTTCGAGGGCAACATCGTGACGAAGGTCACCGGCGGCTCGGCACCCGACATCGCGATCGTGCCGCAGCCCGGTCTGTTCCGTTCCCTGGTCGAGACCGGCGAGGTCGTGGAGGGCAGCGACGAGGTCGCGGCGAACGTCGACGAGTACTGGGCTGCCGCCTGGAAGGACATCGGCTCCGTCGACGGTACCTTCTACGCTGCGCCCATGCTGGCGAACCTGAAGGGTTACATCTACTACTCGCCCAAGAGCTTCGAAGAGTGGGGGGTCGAGATCCCCGAGACCTGGCAGGAGCTGCTGGAGCTGACGGCCACGATCCAGGAGAAGACCGGTGAACCGCCGTGGTGTGCCGGCTTCTCGTCCGAAGCCGCGTCTGGTTGGCCCGGCACGGACTGGGTCGAGGATCTCGTGCTGCGCCAGGCAGGCGCCGACGTCTACGACAGCTGGGCCTCCGGAGAGACGCCCTTCACCGACCCCGACATCGAGGCGGCGTTCGACGAGGTCGCGAAGGTCCTGCTCGACCCGACCTACGTCAACGCCGGCTTCGGCGACGTGCAGAGCATCAACTCCACGGCGTTCGGCGACCCGATCGCCGCGGCGGTCGCCAACGGCACCTGCGCACTGACCCACCAGGCGTCGTTCCTCACCGCGAACTTCCTCGCGGTGCAGACGGCGGAGGGCGCAACGCCCGACGTCGCCGAAGACGGAGACGTGTATGCGTTCCTCATGCCCGGATTCGAGGGCGAGCCGTTCTCGGTGTCGGGCGGTGGCGAGCTCGTGACGACCTTCACCGATGACGCGGCCACCCAGGCGGTCGCGGAATACATGTCGACGCCCGAGTGGGCCGACACCCGGGTCGAACTCGGCGGCGCGATCTCGGCCAACACCGGGGCAGACCCGTCGCTGGCGTCGAGCAAGTTCCTCACCGACGCCATGACGGTGCTGCAGGACTCCGAGACGGTGTTCCGCTTCGACGCCTCCGACCTGATGCCGGCGACCGTCGGCTCGGGATCGTTCTGGCGCGGCATGGTCGACTGGGTCGACGGCAAGCCCACGCCGCAGGTCCTGGAAGACATCCAGGCAGGCTACGAGAACTGACGCACCGCACCTCGGTGCCGGGTCCGCACGCTCGCCGCGCGGACCCGGCACCGGGGTGACGTCATCCGTCGGCGCCGACGGGGGAAGGCAGAACATGTCTCAGACCACATCAACGACGGACGACCAGGCGCAGGCGGCGCCGCCGCCCGAGCGTGGCGGCAACAAGCCGCCGTCGCGCGCGACGACGCGCATCGTCGTGACGATCGGCTTCATCCTCATCGCCGCGCTCGTCGTCTTCCTCTTCCTCAGTCCGCCGGCCCCCGACGCGCGGCCGACGTCGCTGGGGTTCTCGTTCAACTCGTTCTTCCAGTGGATCGGCAATCTCGGCCCCATCGTCCAGATTCCGATCGTCCTGCTGATCTTCGCCGTGGTGGTCGGGATCCTCCTGGTGCTCATCGAGTACGCGCCCCGCAAGGGCACGGGCTACTTCTGGCTGCGACTGGTCTCGTGCTTCGCGATCCCGCTGCTGGCGTTCATGATGCTGCGTCCGTATCAGAACGCGGTCATCTACGTGATCCCCATCGCGCTCATCGCGGGTGGCCTGCTCTTCTACGCCGACTATCGCGCCCGCGAAGGCGCGGGGTATCTGTACCAGCTGACGCTGTTCCTGGCGCCGGCGGCGATCCTGATCCTGATCGGCCTCATCTACCCGTCGATCGCGACGATCATCCAGTCGTTCTTCGACAAGACCGGCGAGAACTTCGTCGGCATGGAGAACTACGTCTGGGCGTTCACGAACCCGCAGGGGTTCTGGTCGATCATCAACACGCTGATCTGGGCGATCTTCGCGCCCATCTTCGCGACGATCGTCGGACTCGCGTACGCCGCGTTCATGGAGCGTGCGCGCGGTGACAGGTTCCTCAAGATCCTGGTGTTCATCCCGTTCGCGATCGCACCCGTGAGCATCAGCCTCATCTGGCGGTTCGTCTACGACTACCGGCAGGGGGAGCAGATCGGAATCCTCAACGCCCTCGTCGTGGCATTCGGCGGCGAACCGGTCAGGTGGCTGGACGTCTGGCCGCTCGTGAACACGTTCTGTCTGCTGTTCGCCTTCGTGTGGGCGCAGACCGGTTTCGCGATGGTGGTCCTGTCGGCCGCCATCAAGGCGGTGCCGGCCGAGCAGATGGAGGCCGCGCAGCTCGACGGCACCAACGCGTGGCAGCGGTTCACCAACGTCACCGTGCCGGGAATCCGCACCGCGATCGTGATCGTCCTCACGACGATCACGATCTCCGCGCTGAAGCTGTACGACATCGTGGCGGTGATGACCGGCGGCCGGTCGAACTCGACGGTGCTGGGCTTCGAGATGGTGAATCAGCAGCAGCGTTTCCAGAGCTACGGGCATGCGGCAGCGCTCGCGGTGCTGATCTTCGTGTTCGTCACACCGCTGATCATCTACAACGTCAGACAGCTCCGCCGGCAGAGGGAGGTGCGGTGATGACCGCCGTCGACTCCAAGACGACCCCGCAGCCCGACAGGGCGGCGGCGCGCAAGGTCGCGCGCGAGACTCGTCGCAACGAGGCGCAGGCACAGAAGCGCATGACGTCGCCCGTGGCGACGGTGATCGCGGTCGCGATCGCCTTCCTGTGGACGATCCCGACGCTCGGTCTGCTCATCACGTCGTTCCGTCCAGGGGCGGACTCAGCGTCCTCCGGGTGGTGGACGGTGTTCACCAACCCCGACTTCACGCTCGGGAACTACGAGGCCGCCCTCACCTCCGGCGGCACGGCACTCACGCTCGGCGAGTCGTTCCTGAACTCGCTCGCGATCACGATCCCCGTGACGATCTTCGCCCTCGCGATCGCGTCGCTGGCCGCCTACGCGTTCGCGTGGATGGACTTCAGGGGACGCGGCGTGCTGTTCGTGGCGGTCTTCGCGCTGCAGATCGTGCCCATCCAGATGGCGCTGGTGCCTCTGCTGAGCCTGTTCTCGCGCGGACTCGAGATCGGCGACGTCGCGGTCTTCCCCGGCCTCGAGATGCGCGAGGTCGATCACAGCTTCGCGACGATGTGGATCGCGCACGTCATCTTCGCCCTGCCGCTGGCGATCTTCCTGCTGTACAACTTCATCGCCGAGATCCCTTCCGACGTGATCGAAGCGGCGCGGGTGGACGGAGCGGGCCACGGCCAGATCTTCTTCCGCATCATCCTGCCGCTGGCGACCCCGGCGCTCGCGTCGTTCGCCATCCTCGAGTTCGTGTGGGTGTGGAACGACCTGCTGGTGGCGACGATCTTCGCGCCGTCGTCGTCGCTGCCGATGACGCAGACACTGAACTCCCTGTCCGGGTCGTGGGGCGATCAGTGGTTCCTGATCTCGGCAGGTGCGTTCCTCGTGCTGGCGGTGCCGCTCATCGTGTTCCTCTCGCTGCAGAGGTTCTTCGTGCGCGGCCTGATGGCGGGTGCGACGAAGGGCTGACCCTCAGAGGGCGGACGGATGCCGCGCCCGGGCGATCGACGCCGGGCGCGGCATCCGCATGTCTTCTCCGCATCAGTACCCTGAACGCATGGATGCCGCCTCCGACGCCTCGATCGCGTTGCCCGTCGCCGACGCCGGCCTCTCTGCCGCGGACGTCGCCGAGCGGGTAGCCGCGGGGAGCACGAACGCCTACACGCCCGACACGAGCCGGAGCGTGTGGACCATCGTGCGGGCGAACGTGTTCACGCTGT
This sequence comes from Microbacterium sp. ZW CA_36, assembly GCF_044987475.1. NCBI lineage: Bacteria > Bacillati > Actinomycetota > Actinomycetes > Micrococcales > Microbacteriaceae > Microbacterium > Microbacterium sp. ZW CA_36. The sequence continues at coordinate 24,291 of NZ_JBJDRL010000011.1, read as the reverse complement.
TCAACGGCATCGTGTTCGCGTGCTTCTTCGTGCTGTTCGTGCTGGGACGCTGGCAGGACGCGCTGTTCGGCCTCGCCGCGTTCGCGAACTCCATCATCGGATGTGTCCAGGAGTTCCGTGCCAAGGCCGCGCTCGACAGGCTCGCCCTCCTCAACGCACCGCAGGCCCGTGTGCGGCGCGACGGGGTCGAGGCCGAGATCACGCCGGCGGACGTCGTGATCGACGACATCCTGATCCTCCGCGCCGGTGACCAGGTGCCCGCCGACGCCACCGTGATCGAGACGCGCGCCCTGCAGATCGACGAGTCGATGCTGACCGGCGAGTCCGATGCGGTCGACAAGCGCCCCGGCGACGAGGCCCTGTCGGGTTCGATCGTCGTCTCGGGCGAGGGCGCGTGCCGCGTCACGCGCGTAGGCGCCGATTCATACGCGAACCGCTTCGCGGGCGAGGCGAAACGGTTCTCGCTGGTGGCGTCGGAGGTGCGCGGGTCGGTGAACCGCGTGCTGAAGTGGATGAGCTGGATCATCGGACCCGTCGGACTGCTGGTGCTGAACGCGCAGATGATGGTCGCGGGCGGCTGGGTGCAGGCGTGGCAGAACGGCGGCTGGGTGCAGGCCGTGGTCAACACGATCGCCGCACTGACCGCGATGATCCCGCTCGGGCTCGTGCTGATCACCTCGATCACGTTCGCGGTGGGCGCGGCGAAGCTGGCCGGCCAGCAGGTGCTCGTCAACGAGCTCCCGGCGGTCGAGGGCCTCGCACGCGTCGACATCATCTGCCTCGACAAGACCGGCACGCTGACGGCGGGCGAGATCGCCTTCGACGCGCTGCAGGCGATGCCGGATGCCGCCGCCGGCGTCGCGGACGTGCTCGCCTGGTACGGCGCCGCCCCCGACGCGAACGCCACTGCCCGGTGCCTGCGGGATCCGTTCCCGGTCGGCGTCGCTCTCGAGGCGGCGGAGTACATCCCGTTCTCGTCGGCGCGCAAGTGGAGCGCTGTCTCATTCGCAACGGGTCCGGTGGGCACGTGGGTGCTGGGTGCACCCGAGATGGTGTTCGGCGATGCGGCCGCCGATCCCACGACGGACCTCGGCCGCATCGTTACCGAGCTCGCATCCTCCGGCCGTCGCACGCTCGTCCTGGCGCAGGCCGCGACGCCGCTCGGGAGCGGGGACGCCGAGGCCGAGCGGCTGCCCGCGACCCTCGTCCCTGCCGCGGTCGTGACCTTCCGGGAGCAGGTCCGCGACGACGCCGCGCAGACCCTGGCGTACTTCGCCCGGCAGGGCGTCGGCATCCGTGTCATCTCGGGTGACAACCCCCGCACGGTCGCGGCGATCGCGCGGGAGGTGGGGCTCGACGTGGCCGAGGGCTTCGACGCGCGCCGGCTCCCCGAGGACGAGGCGGGGCTGGCGGACGCGCTCGAGCACAACCTCGTGTTCGGCCGGGTGACCCCGGAGCAGAAGAAGCGGATGGTCCTCGCGCTCCAGTCGCGCGGTCACACGGTCGCGATGACCGGCGACGGTGTCAACGATGCGCTGGCCATCAAGACCGCCGACCTCGGCATCGCGATGAACTCCGGCGCGGCGGCGACCAAGGCGGTCGCGCGTATCGTGCTGCTCGACAGCAGGTTCTCGCATCTGCCGGACGTGGTCGCCGAGGGACGCCAGGTGATCGCGAACATCGAGCGCGTCTCGATGCTCTTCCTCACTAAGACGGCCTACGCGACGGGACTCGCCGTGCTGTTCGGCGTGCTCGTGCTCGAGTTCCCGTTCCTGCCGCGCCAGCTGTCGATCACGGACGGCCTGACCATCGGCATCCCCGCGTTCTTCCTTGCGCTGCTGCCGAACACCCAGAGATACGTGCCCGGGTTCCTGCGACGCTCCCTGGCGTTCGCGATCCCCGCCGGCGTGATCATCGCGGTCGCGCTGACGCTGTACACGCTGGGGGCCATGGCGCTCGGGGTGAGCGAACCGGAGCTGCGCACCGGGTCGACGATCATCCTCGCGATCGTGGGCATCTGGGTGCTCACCGTGCTCTCGCGACCGATCACGCGCTTCAAGGCTCTCGTGATCGGGGCGATGTTCATCGCGCTCGTCGCGGTCTTCACAGTGCCGCTGCTCACCGAGTTCTTCCAGCTCGTCGACCCGGGCGAAGACGCGGCCTGGCTGGTGACCGTCGTCACGGTGCTGACGATCGGCGCGATCGAGATCGTGCGGTTCTTCCACCGCCGCTACGTCGCGCGGGCGCTGGCCGATGCCGGTTCACTCGGCGGCGGCGGCGGCGCGGGCGAAGTGGCGTGATCCGGGCGGCGCCCACAGGACGACGACGACCAGCACCTGCACGGCGAGCTGGATCGCGGTGCTCCAGTCCCAGCCGTCGGTGGCTGCGATCGTCACGGCGTTCAGCGTGATCAGGACCGCGAGGTAGATCGTCGCGAGCACGCGGGAGAGCCGGCTGCCGCGGGCGAGCCCCGAGGCGACCGCGACGAGCAGGAGCCCGAAGAGGATGATCGCCGCGCCCAGCAGAGAGACCGCGAGCACCTCGGCGCGCGCAACCTGGTAACGACTGAGGAGGACCAGGATGCCGAGCAGCACGTTGGCGAACGCGCTGAGGTAGACCATGACCACGGCGACGGTCACGACGACCGGCCGGCGCGCAGCGGGCGAGCGGCGGCTCTCGTGCGTGTCGGCGGTCACGCGATCACTGTAGCGGGCGCGGCTCGCGTCAGCCGGTGCAGCCGAGGCGCGTCTGGATCGACTGCATCGCGTCGATCTCGGACGTCTGACCGCTCTTGATGGCGCCGGCCACCTCGAGGGCGCGCGGGTCGGTGCCGAGCTCCAGGAGCGCGTCCGCCATGGGGATCGCGCCTTCGTGGTGCCGGATCATGAGCTGCAGGAACAGGCAGTCCGCCTCCTGCCCGGCGGCGGCCTCCAGAGCCGCGATCTCGTCCGCGGACGCCATGCCCATGGCTTCGTGCGCCTCATCCTCGGTCATCGCGGCGCTGGACGCGCCGCCGTGCCCGTGGTCGTCGGCTGCGGCATCCATCCACTGCATCATCGGGCCGCCGGACTGGGAGAGACCCCACCGCACGAGCCAGTCGTACATCTGACCCCGCTGGCCGGCCTGCCCGGTGGCGATGTCGTAGGCGAGGATGCGCAGCTCGTCGTCCTCGGTCTTGCGGTAGATCTCCATGGCCATCTCGATCGCCTGTGCGTGGTGCACCTGCATGTCGCGGGAGAATCCGGCCTCGGGCGAGGCCGTGCCCGGGGTCGTCGCGGCCGACTGCGAACCGAAGGTCGAGAAGCGTCCGACCGCGAAGGCGAGCGCGCCGATCAGCACGAGCGCGACGGCGATGACGATCCATCGCCGGGCGCCCCCGGTCGATGTCTCGTCCGTCACTCCGCGCCTACTTCTTACCCGGCGCGTCGAACGCACCGGTGCAGGCCGCGCCCGGCTCGGGAGCGTTCGTGCTGTTCCAGTACGCCTTGATGAACTCTTCGATGCGCTCGTCGTCGGCAGAGTCGACCTTGAGCTGGGCGTTCCACGCACTGACGGCGATGGGGCTGTCCATGTCGTTGTACGGGGAGAGCAGCGTGTAGGTCGAGGGCAGCGCGTCCTCGAGCGTGGCGATGTCGTCATCCGACACCTGCGCGGGGTCGTAGGTGATCCAGACCGCACCGTGCTCGAGGGAGTGGACGGCGTTCACGTTGGGAACCGGCTCGGTGTAGACGCCGCAGTTCAGCCAGACGGCGTTGTGGTCGCCGCCGGCCGGGGGAGTCTGGGCGTAGTCGACGTCGCCTTCTACATGGTTCGCCGTGTTCTCGAACGTCTCGACGCCCTCGATGCCGCTGCCGTCGCCGGCACCGCGTGCGTACGAGGGAGCCGGCGCGGGCGCGAACACGATGGAGGCGACGATCGCACCGACGACCAGCACGGCGGCGGCCGAGCCGACGATCCACCACACCAGCTTGCTGCGACGGCGCTTGGCGAGCTGCTTCTGGTACTCGGCGAGCTTCTCCTGGCGCTTCTGCTCGCGCTGCTGCTTTACGGTGAGGTCGATCTTCGCCTGCGTGGCCGGGTTGCCGCTCGTGCGCTTGTCGGTCGGGGTCATGCTCGTGATCTCTGCCAATCGGGAACAGGGGTCTGGGCGCCCGGAACATATCGCGCGACGGCGGATGGCGGGTTGCCCTCATCCTATGCGAGCGCATGTGTCCAAGCCCTGAGAAGGCGCCGACAGCGCTCACCGGCACCCCGGTCGCGCGTGCGGCCGGGCGGGGGCATCCGCTATCATGGGATTTCGAATCGATTCGACCGCGCGTCGAAACGCGGATCCCGGTGCCGATCGGCAGCGCCGGACGATTCGCTTCCCCTCGGTCCGTCTCTCTGCGCCCGCACCGCCTTGCCGCGATGTCGACGCCGTTCCTCCGTACGCCGCCGTCGAATCTCCCGCCACGAAACGAAGCCCACTGTTGCTCGACACCGCATCGCTCCCCGTCCAGAAGCCCCAGACAGCCGCTGATCCCCAGCCCGCGCCGCCCGCGCACCCGACATCCACGGGCGCGATCCGCACGCTCGGGAGCAACCCGGCCACCGCGCCGATCGTGCTGCACCCGGGCGACTCGATCCCGCATCGTCGCCGCGTCCTCTACATCGTGCTGCTCGGCGCCCTGACGGCGCTCGGCCCGTTCACGATCGATCTCTACCTGCCGGCCTTCCCGGTGCTCGAGGCCGATTTCGACACCACGGCCGCCATGATCCAGCTCACCCTCACGGGCACGATGATCGGGTTCGCGCTGGGTCAGCTGATCGTCGGACCGCTGAGCGACAAGGTGGGCCGGCGGATTCCGCTGCTGTCGGTCACGGCACTCCACGTCGTGGCGAGCGTCGCCGCCGCGCTCGCCCCCACCCTCGAGCTGCTGTCGGTGGCACGGGTGCTGCAGGGTGCCGGAGCCGCCGCGGGCGGCGTCGTGGCCGCCGCGATCGTGCGCGACCTGTTCGGCGGTCGCCGCCTCGTCGTGATGCTGTCGCGCCTCGCGCTCGTCTCGGGTGTCGCGCCGGTGCTCGCTCCGCTCGTCGGATCGGCGCTCTTGGCCGTCATGCCGTGGCGCGGCATCTTCGTCGTCCTCGCCGTGTACGGCGCGATCATGCTCGTCTCGGCGATCGTGTTCCTGCCCGAGACCCTGCCGCCCGCGCGCCGCCACGAGCGAGGCTCGACCACCGTGTGGCAGCGCTACCGGAGCGTCTTCAGCGACCGGGTGTTCATCGGCGTGCTCATCATCGGGGGCATGACGTTCTCGGGCCTGTTCTCGTACCTCTCGAGCTCGTCGTTCCTCTTCCAGCTCAGCTACGGCCTGAGCGCCCAGGAGTACGGCCTGATGTTCGCCGTCAACTCGGTCGGCGTCGTGGTGGGCGTCCAGGCCGCGTCGCGTCTGGCGGCCCGTTTCGGTCCGCAGTGGGTCATGGCGTGGTCGACCGCGGTGCTCGTCGTCGCGGCCGCGGCCATCATCGTCACCGACCAGCTCGGTCTCGGGCTCTGGGGGACGATCGTGCCCCTGTTCGTCTTCATGACGGGGTGCGGCTTCACGTTCCCGTGCGTGCAGGTGCTGGCCCTCGACCGTCACGGCAAGGCGGCGGGCACGGCGCAGTCGATCATCGGTGCGACGAACTTCGGCGTCGCCGGCCTCATCTCGCCCCTCGTCGGGTGGATCGCGAAGGACGCCGGCATCACGGCGACGACGATGGCCTCGGTCATGGTCGGCTGCTCCTTGGTCGGCCTGCTGTCGCTGTGGCTCATCGTGCGTCCGCGCACGGTGGAGCGCCTGGCGCCCTGACCCGGGTTCACTCCGTGTGCGCCACCGGCTGCAGGCGGAACAGGCGGACGGTGCGTCCGGACTCCCGCTCGTAGTTGCGGTAGCCGGGCCACTGGGCCTCGATGCGCGCCCACACGGCATCGCGTTCGGCGTCGGGCACCGGCGTGGCCTGGACGCGCATGCGCCGCCCGCGAACGGTGATCGCGGCATCCGGGTGGGCCAGCAGGTTCGCCGTCCATGCCGGGTGGCGAGCACCGGCGAAGTTCGTGCCCGCGACGATCGCGCGCCCCTGACCGTCGGGCGTGTACATCAGCGCCGCGTCGCGGGGTTCGCCCGACTTCGCTCCGACCGTGTGGAGCACGAGCGACGGCACCAGCAGCGCGCTCACCTGCACCCGTCCGTGCGAGATCCAGGTGACGAAGCGCTCGACCGGCGGCAGCAGCAGCGGCCCCAGCACCCGCCGGAACACCCTCGTGCGAGTGAGAGGCGCGACGATGGCACGCACGATGTCGACGGCCTTTGCTGCCATGGCTCCCATCCTGCCCGACGCCGGCGACGCCGTCACGGTCGGTGAGGCCCGCCGGGACGGGAGGCTGTCAAGAGGCGCGCGGAAAAAGCCCGGATGAGGCGGATGTCGCTGCCTGCCAGGCAGAATGGGGCGATGACCACGACAGAGCGGCGGGTGGCAGTGCCCGTCATCGCCTACCTGATCGCCGGGTCGGCGCTCGTGGTGCTGTCGTGCCTGCTGGGCTGGTGGATCTTCTCGCGGGGAGAGGAGCCGTTCGCCGTCGACACCGCGTGGAACGCCCTCGTCGGCGAGTGGTGGGGCCCCGTCCTCACCGGGTTCTCGCAGGTCATGAACTTCGTCGGCGGCGGCTGGTTCGGCGTCCTCGTGGTGCCGATCGGCGGCGCGATCGGGCTCATCCTGCTGCGCCGCCCGTGGGCGGCGGCGTACTTCCTCGCTGCGGAAGCGGTCTCGGCCGCGGGAGTGCAGGTGCTCAAGCACGCGTTCGGTCGGGTGCGGCCGGAAGACATCCTCATCGTCTCGGACTACGGCTCATACCCGTCGGGGCATGTGGCCAACGCGGCCACGATCGCCGTCGCTGCCACCGTGATCGTCCCCCGTTTGTGGGTCGGCCTCGTCGGCGCTGCGTGGGTGCTGCTGATGGCGTTCAGCCGCACTTATCTGCACGCTCACTGGCTGAGCGACACGCTCGGCGGCGCCTTGATCGGCGCGGGGGCCGCACTGCTCGTGGCGGGCGCGTTCGCGCTGCCGATGGCGCGGGAGGGGACGGATGCCGCGGCGAAACGCCCGTGACTAGGCTGAGCGCATGACCGCGCCCGACTCGCCCGCGCCCGATTCCACCGCGACCGATCCGGCCATCCTCGCCGCCGAGACGGAGCTCGCCCGGCTGCGCGCTGAGGCGGATGCGGCCGAGGCGCACCTCAAGGCCGCACAGGCCAGGGCCGCGCTCGCGGCCGCCGAGGCCGCCGCCGCGAAGGCCAAGGCGACCGGCACGCCCACGAATGCCGGGCCGACTTCGGCATCGGCGACCCAGGGGCCCGCGGGAGCGCCCCGCTCACCCTCGGAGACTCAGGAACAAAGTCCTCACCCGACCGTCTCTGACAGCCAGCACGCCTCTCAGCCCAGCATCCTCCCCACGCAATCCGGCCCGCTCACTCAAGCCGACATCGAGAAGATCGCCTCCGGGTATGCGTTCGAGGAGACGACCCTCGATCTCGGTGCTCTGCTCAACGGCGAGCCGGTGCCGTCGGCGCAGATCCGCATCCCGCTCGGCATGATGAATCGCCACGGGCTCGTCGCGGGGGCGACGGGAACGGGCAAGACCCGCACGCTGCAGGGACTCGCCGAGCAGCTCGCGGCGAAGGGCGTGCCGGTGTTCGCCGCCGACATCAAGGGCGATCTGTCGGGTGTTGCGACGCCGGGCGCGCCGAGCGAGAAGCTGCTCGCGCGCACCCAGGCGATCGGGCAGGACTGGAAGCCCGAGGCATCCGCCACCGAGTACTTCGCGCTGGGCGGGATCGGCAAGGGCGTCCCCGTGCGGGCGACCGTGTCGGGCTTCGGGCCGCTGCTGTTGAGCAAGGTTCTGGGCCTCAACGACACGCAGGAGTCGAGCCTCGGCCTCGTATTCCACTACGCAGATGCCAACGGACTTGCGCTCGTGGACCTGTCGGACCTGCGCGCCGTCCTCAGCCACCTCACCAGCGACGAGGGCAAGGCAGAACTCAAGGAGCTCGGCGGGCTGTCTGCGGCGACGGCGGGGGTGATCCTGCGGGAGCTGATCACGTTCGCGGATGCCGGAGCCGACGTCTTCTTCGGCGAGCCCGAGTTCGACGTGGCCGACTTCATCCGCACAGCGTCCGACGGCCGCGGCATCATCAGCCTCCTCGAGGTGCCGGGGGTGATCGACAAGCCGGCGCTGTTCTCGACGTTCCTGATGTACCTCCTCGCCGAGCTGTTCGAGATCCTCCCCGAGGTGGGCGACGCCGACAAGCCGAAGCTGGTCTTCTTCTTCGACGAGGCGCACCTGCTGTTCAAGGACGCGTCGAAGGACTTCCTCGCTGCGATCGTGCAGACCGTGCGTCTCATCCGGTCGAAGGGGGTCGGCGTGTTCTTCGTGACGCAGACGCCGAAGGACGTGCCCTCCGACGTGCTGGCACAGCTGGGCTCGCGGGTGCAGCACGCGCTGCGCGCGTTCACGCCCGATGACGCGAAGGCGCTGCGCGCGACCGTCGGCACCTACCCGAGGTCCGGCTACGACCTCGAGCGCGTGCTGCAGGAGCTCGGCACCGGGGAGGCCATCGTCACCGTGATGAGCGAGAAGGGCGCCCCCACTCCGGTCGCCTGGACGCGGCTGCGCGCGCCACAGGGGCTCATGTCGCCGACGCCCGAGCCCGCCATCGAGGCCGCGGTGAAGGCGTCGCCGCTGCTCGCGAAGTACGGCACGGCGATCGACCGCGAGTCGGCGCGCGAGATCCTCACCGCGAAGATGAGGGCCGCCGACGACGCCGCAGCCGCGGAGGACGCTGCCCTTGCAAAGGCGAAGGCCGATGCGGAGTACGCGAAGCAGAAGGCCGCCATCGACAAGCAGCAGGCCGCCGCCGACAAGGCGAGCGCCGTCGCCGAGAAGAAGGCGCAGCAGGAGTACGAGCGGCTGCTCAAGAAGACGGCGGGGACGACCCGCACGTCGCGGTCGGCCCAGAAGTCGCCGCTCGACCAGATTCTGAACTCGAAGTCGACCCAGACGATACTGGGTGGGGTGATCCGCGGGATCTTCGGCACCGGCAAGCGCTGACGCATCCCAGCCCCCGAGGGCTCCACGTCCCGGGTCCCCGCGCAGTGCGAAGCCGCGCACGGAGCGGGCGTCGGGCGGATCCCTCCGATCCGAAAGGCCCGCGTGCGTCGCAGAGCAGTCGTCGTCGTCGCGCTGACGCTCGCCTTGGCGACCGCCGCCGCGGGCGTCGCGCTGGCGGTGGCCGCCACGTCGGGGACGAAGGACGCCGCGCCCTCGGCATCCGCTTCGCCATCGGCGTCGTCGTCGATCCCGGTTACAGCCGACGACTACTGCTACGTCGAGGCGATGATCTACTACCGCGTCAAGGAGCAGGAGCTCGCGCAGACGCTGCTGCGCAAGGAGGGCATCGACGCCGGGGCGAGCGGCTTCGCCACAGGCATCGCCGCGCGCAACGAGGACGAGCTCGACGACCTGCGCGAGTGGTACGTCTCGTGGGTCGACGCGCGTCCGGCCGAGCCGCCCGCCGACGGCCCCTGCGGCGGCCACGGCGCCGATCACGCGCAGATGCCGGGCATGCCCGCGTGGAGCACGCTGCAGGGCTTCGTCGATGCCCAGCATCCCGACGCCGAGCGCCGGTTCGCCGAGATCCTGCGCGACCAGAACGCGGGGATGGTCGCGCTCGTCGCGCTCATCCTCGACGGCGTTCCGCACCCGGCGGTGGTGGAGTCGGCCGACGAGGTGCTGAAGCAGGCCGCGGCCGATGAGCGGATGCTCGAACAGTTCCTGGCCGCGGTGCCCTGAGGACACCGCGGTCTGCGGCATCCGTCGGGCTCCCTGCGCTCAACAGGTCAACCAGGCTTCGACAGGAGATCCGTGCCGGATCGGTCCTGCACGGGCGTGGTTGACCTGTTGACGGCCGGGCGCTGCGGATCGGTGACGCGCACGTGCGCGGCGCACGAACACGGGCGGCGGCGATCAGGCCGGAGATCGGTGCGACGAGGTCACCAGTCGCTGAGCGCGCCGATCGGAGCGAGCGCGCGCGCCGCGTCGCGGAGCGCGCCGACGTGGCGTGCGGCGACAGAGAGGCGCGAGATCGAGGTCGACAGGGTCACCGCTCCGACCGGGCGCGCGGCGTCGTCGTGGATCGGCACGGCGAGGCACCCGCGGTCGCTGCTGAGCAGCGCGACCTGCTCGGTGTAGCCACGGACCGCGTATGCCTCGTGGATGGCGCGGACGTCGCCGGACGCCGCGTCGACCCGCCAGCTCGGCGCCTGCGGCAGACGGCGGTCGGGGTGCGCGACCAGCCAGAGGTGTCCGATCGCCGATCGCGCGGGGTCGGCCAGCAGCACGTCGGGGTCCGACAGCGGCTGGGTGGTGTCCTCGTCGAGCACCAGAAGCCCGGAGCGGTGGAAGGCGAACAGGTGCACCGCCTCGCCCGTCTCGCTGCGGAGGCGATCCACGACCGCGGCGTGGGCCGGTCGTGTGCGGGCGCCCACGATCGCGGCGAGCTCGAGCACGCGCGTGCCGAGCAGGAACCCGGAGAAGTCCGGGCGCCGCACGAGGTACTCGTCGCGGACCAGCGAGTTGACCACGCGGTACACCGTCGCCCGCGGGGCGCCGACGGCGCGGGCGATCTCGGCCGCCGACGCGCCGCGGTCGTCACGCGCGACCTGCTCCAGGATCTCCAGCGCGAGGCCGAGGCCCTTCTCCGGAAGCCGGGTGTCGCCCGCGAGACCCGCGCCGCTCACGACCGGGCCGGCCCTTCGATGCAGTCCGAGTCGATCGGCCAGTCATGCACGCCGATCCGCGCGGCCACGCGCGGGTGGCGTGCCAGCCGCAGCGCGCCGGCGCCGACGACGACGGTGAGGATCCCGGCCGTCCACAGCAGCCCGCCGGGATTGTCGCGCAGTGTCGCGGCGAGGTAGAACCCCAGCACGCACAAGAGGCCGGCCAGGGGGAGTGCGCTGACCACCACGGCGCGCACCGTGAGCTCGCCGATGCGCGCGAGGAACACCGGCGCCGCCGCGCACACCAGTGCGTACGCCAGCACGAAGCCGATGATCGACGCCGGCGAGGTCACGATCCGCATGTCCTGACGGCTGCCGCCGACAGCGAGGATCGCGATCGGAACCGCCGTCACCACCGTCGTGAGCAGCACGCCGGCGACCGCCGGCACGCCGCGACGCGACACCCGGCCGAAGACCACCGGCAGCAGGCCCTCGCGGCTCATCGCGAAGCCGAGCCGCGTCGCGGCGTTCGTCATCGCCAGGGCGCAGGCGAGGAACGAGATCGCCACGATCACGTCGATGAGGCCGGACAGGCCCGTCACGGCGGCGAGGGATGCCGCGCCTGGCCGCTCCGCCACGATCGACAGCTGCGCGGCCGTCCCGACCAGCATCACCAGTCCCGTCGCGCCCACGCTCACCATCACCGCGCGCGGCACCGCCGCGAACGGACGACGTGTCTCCGGCCCGAGGGCGGCGCCGCTCTCGAAGCCGACGAAGCCGATGAGGGCGAAGGCGACGCCCGTGATGATCGCCTCGAGCGAGAAGTCCGAGGGGCGCGGGACGAGCAGCCCCAGATCCCACCGGGTGAGGCTGAGGGCGGCGATCGACAGGACCAGCACCGTCGCCACCGCGATCGACTCGAGCACCAGCAGCATGCGGGTGGACATCCGGAGTCCGCGGGCGACGAGCAGCGCGATGATGCCGCCGAACACGGTGATGAGGACGACGACGAGCCACGGGGGAGCGGCGCCGCCGCTGAGAAGGTCCGCGAGTCGCTGCGAGCCCGACGCCAGCGTGTTCATGGCGACGGCGAGGTAGCCGATGCCCAGGGCGGCGCCGGTGACGAGGCCGACGTGGGAGCCGAGGCCGCGCGCCGCGAACGTGTACAGCGAGCCCGTGCTCGCGATGCGCCGCGCGAACATGCCGATGACGAGGCCGACGCCCACGACGAGGGTGATCGTGATCGCGATGTCGAGGAACGCGAACGATCCGCTGCGCGCGTAGGCGGCGGCGGGGTGGATCAGCAGGACGCCGGCGGGCGCGGTGGCCGCTACCGACTGCGCGACCACGTCGATCGTGCGCGCGTGGCGACGGTGCAGGCCCGCGAAGGGCGAGCTGGACCCGAGATCGTTCCTCGGCCGCGCCCGCTCGATCGCGTCCGCGAGTGCAGTGCTCACGCGTCCTCCTCGGCGCCCGGCGCTCGCCGCGGTGCGGCTGGCCGCGACGCTACCGGGCGCGCGTTGCCGGAAAAGGCGGCCCGTGTTTCCGCCGCGTGACACGGCGTGAGATCAGCGGGCCGGGATCGGCCGTCGTCGTCTCATCAGGATTTCGCTCGGCGTTCGCGACGCCACACGGCGGGGAAACGGCGCGGGCGAAGAATCGGCCCCGACGCGGGTGCGAGCCGCGTCATCGCCCTCGAAAGGAATCCCGTGACCGAACAACAGCTCTCTCCCGAGGGGACTCGCCGCCCCCCTCGCGACAGCGGCCGGCACTGCGCGGCCGACTGCTCACACCGCGCGCCCTCGGCATCGGCTCCGTGGTCGCCGCCGCGGCCGCCGCCGTCGCCCTCCTCTTCGCGACGCAGACCGCCGTACAGGCGACCTCGTCGCCCGAGATCACGGCATCCACCCCCATCGCCGCCGACAGCACGGACGAAGACGCACCCGAGAAGGCGGAGGAGGTCGCCAAGCCCGCGACGATCGCGGCCGCCTACGACGCGCTCTCGGGAGCCGAGGTCGAGTACGTGCGCTTCGTCGGCGCTCAGGACGCGGCGTTCGCGGCCGGCGAGGACGTGTTCGGCGAGCCGGGACTGCAGTTCCTCTCCACCGACGTGGCCGACCCGCAGGCGTATTCCGACGGACAGCGGCGCCTGATCTCCCTGTACTACGACTACGCCACCAACGAGACGGTCAGCATGATCGTCAACGCGACGAACGGGGCGGTCGAGTCCGTGGACCGCGCCTCGGGCACGCAGCCCGCTCCGACGGATGCCGAGACCTCGCTCGCGTGGGAGCTGCTGCTCGACTCCGACGCGGCCCAGCCCGTCGTCGACGAGTTCGCCGCGCTCACCGGCGGCTCGGTCCTGACCCCGGCATCCGCCGAGGTCCTCCTCACCGCCCACTCGTTCGTCACGGATGCCGGATCCTTCGGTGCCGAGTCGTGCGGCGTCGACCGGTGCGTGCAGCTGCTCGCCCAGGTCGACGGCGGCGCCTTCCTCACCACCAGCACCTACGTCGTCAACCTGTCGACGCGGGCCGTCCTGTCCATCTCATGACCTTGGAGACCCTCCCGATGAAACGAAACCCCCTCCGCCGGCTTCTCGGCGCGGGCACCGCGATGGTGCTGCTGGCGGGCGGCCTCGTGCTGTCCGCACCCGCGGCGGCGTCCGCCCAGACGGTCACCGAGGCATCCTGCTCCGGCGACTCCCTCGTCTCGAAGACCCTCGAATCCGGATCCAGCTGGCAGATGTGCTGGCGCCTCGACACCTACCGCGGCCTGGTCCTGGACAAGATCGCCTACCAGCCGCGCGACGACGCGGCGCCGATCCTCGTGCTCGACTCGATCGCGCTCGCCCAGCTCAACGTGCCGTACGACACCGGCGCCACCGAGTACAACGACGTGACGACCTACCAGGTGGGCGGGCGCCGCCTGCAGGCCATCGAGGCCGTCGACTGCCCGGTCGGCGAGGTGCGCAACGCGTGGGCGGACCCGGCCCGCGGCGATATCGCCGCGGTCTGCATCGGCGAAGAGGACTCGGGTCTCGCGTACCGGTCGAACATCACGGGCGACGCACTGTACGCCGCGCAGGGCACCGACCTCGTGCTGCACAGCGTGTCGCGCATCGGCTGGTACGAGTACCAGACCGAGTACCGGTTCCACGACGACGGCGAGATCTCGGTGCGCCTCGGCGCCACGGGCGACCTGTCGCCCAACGACTACGTCGACGTCGTGAACCAGGGGTGGCCGATCGCCCCGGGCCAGGAGGACTTCGCGGTCAACCACTACCACTCGGCGTTCTGGCGCGTGGACTTCGGCATCGATTCCGGGGCCACCCAGCTGGTCGAGAAGTTCGCGACCACGCCGACCGGCGAGTACGGCACGACGGGCGACACGGGTCACACCGCGATCCTCGAGACGCAGCTCACGCAGATCACGAACGAGACCAAGACGATGGGCTCGAACCGCGAGGCATACCGGGTCGTGAACCCCGAGAGCATCAACGCCGACGGCCACGCCCGCTCGTACGAGATCATCGTGCCGCGCGACCAGGCGTACAACCTCAACCCCGAGACCGACTACGACATCGCGTTCACGTCGGCCAAGTCGGATGAGATCCACGCCAGCCACAACCTGATCCCGTCGAAGGCGGGGCAGATGGTCAGCGACTACATCGCCGACGGCGAGACGCTCGCAGACCCGGTGGCATGGGTGAACGTGGGCTTCCATCACATCAACCGCGACGAGGACCAGAGCCCGATGCCGATCCACTGGCAGGGTTTCACCCTCTACCCGCGTGACTTCGCGGCGCAGAACCCGAACATCCCCGAGGGCCGCAAGTGGGTCAACGGCGACATGCGCGGGGTGCCGAACCCGAACATCACGCCGACGCCCACCGCGTCGCCGACGCCCACCCCGACGACCGAGCCCACCACGGAGCCCACGCCGACGCCGACCGAGTCCGGGAACGGCAACGGGAACGGCAACGGAAACGGGAACGGGAACGGCAACGGGAACGGGAACGGCAACGGCAATGGGAACGGAAACGGCAACGGGGGCTCGACGGCGCCCGCAGCCGCGCCGGTGACCTTCGGCAGCGCCGAGGTCGCCCCCGGCGCCGCACAGTCGGCGACCGCAAGCGGCTTCACCCCCGGTGAGACCGTGAGCGCCGTGATGCACTCCGACCCCGTCGACGTCGGCACGTTCGTCGCCGACAGCGAGGGCGTCGTGAGCGTCCAGTTCGTAGTGCCCTCCGACACGCCCGCCGGCGAGCACTCGCTGGTCCTCACCGGGCAGACCTCGTCGGCCGTCGCCCAGGGATCGTTCACGGTGGCGTCCGCGTCGCCCGCGGCGATCTTCGGCGCACTCGCGACGACCGGGACCGACGCGAACAACTGGGCGCTGTCGGGCCTGCTGCTCCTGGTGGCAGGAACCGGACTCGCGGCCACGTCGTGGCACCTGCGCCGCCAGCAGGCGGCCAAGGGACAGGCCGCGGCCTGACCCCCCGCCCGCGGGGCGACGCGCCGGTCGCGTCGTCCCGCGGGACCCCCGTGTCGCGGAGGCCTCCGCCCGCGGCATCCGGAGCTGAAAGGACGTCCCCATGCGCAGTCGTATCGCCGCCCTCGGCGTCGTGCTCGCCCTCTCCACCGCGATCGTCGCGGCCGGGGCCGTGGGGCTCAGCCTGACGACGGGTGCCGACTCGGCGCCGCAGGCCGCCTCGGCAGGCGCGAGGACGGATGCCGCCACCGCCGCCTACCCGACCGTCGAGGACCACTGCTACATCGAGGGCATGATCCCGCACCACGAACAGGCGCTCGAGCTCAGCAGACTCGTGCTGGGCGCCTCGGGGGTCCGCGAGCGCACGCAGGCGCTCGCCGAGTTCATCGTGGCCGACCAGGCCGCCGAGATCGAGACGATGCGGGCATGGCAGAACGCGTGGCGCGGAGCGATCCCCGCCGGCGGTTCGAGCGGCGGGCACGATGGGCACGGTGGCACGCAGCCCGCCGCTGGAGCGGTGCCGGCCGGATGCGGAGACCACCCGCACACGCAGATGAAGGGCATGGCGAGCGCCGAGCAGCTCGCCGCCCTCGACGCCGCCGAGGGCGGCACCGCCGACCGGATGTTCCTCGACCTGATGATCGCGCATCACGAGGGCGCGCTCGAGATGGCCGAGAGCGCGGTCCGCGAGGGATCCAATGCGTACGTGCGCTCATCCGGCAAGCACGTGCTCGTCGAGCAGCAGCGCGAGATCGCGGCGATGACGGCGCTGCTCGCCGAGGCGCCGTGACGGTCGTCGCCGGCTCTGCGGCGGTCGGCCGATCGCTCGGCGGCAGGCGGCGGGCGCTCTTCTGGCTCGCAGCCCTTCTCGTCCCCGCCGGCGCAGCGCTCTCGCTCACCGCGGCCTTCGGTGTCGCGACGGTGCGCAACGACTCGATGAACCCGACGCTGCACAGCGGCGACACGGTGCTGTTCGACCGGTGGAGCCCGCCTGCGCGCGGCGACGTGGTGCTCCTCGTCGACCGCGAAGGATGGTCGGGTACGCAGAGCGCGCTCCTCGTGAAGCGGGTCGTCGGCGTCGCGGGCGACGTCGTGGTGTGCTGCGAAGCGGGGACCGGCCGGTTGCTCCTCAACGGAGCGCCGGTCGAGGAGGCCTATGCCGGCGCGGTGCGGCCGGGCGGCGACATCCCGTTCCGCGTCACCGTGCCCGAGGGTGCCGTCTGGGTCATGGGCGACAACCGGGCGGAGTCTGCCGACTCCCGGGCATCGGTGTCGGCGCCGGGGCAGGGGGCCGTGGGACGAGACGACCTGCGCGGCACCGCGCGTGCGTGGTGGGGCGGCTGAGCGCGCGGTGACACGCTCACGGACGGATGCCGGTGGCCGCCGCATCCGTCATCCAAAGGCGAACCGCTCATGCGTCGCGTGGCGCCCTCGATGCCTGTGCGAGGCATAGCCTGGAGGTATGGCGACGAAGCCCCCGAGAGCCGATATCGACGAGACCCGCGTTCACGTGTCGCGGCCCAAGAAGGTCGCCGTCGGCGTGCCCGCGGTGCTGCACGCGCTCGAGATCGCGAACGAGCAGATGGGTGTGGCCCGGTCGGTGCAGACGCTGCTGCGCGTCAACCAGAAGGACGGGTTCGACTGCCCCGGCTGCGCGTGGCCCGAGGAGGACAAGCGGCACATCGCGGAGTTCTGCGAGAACGGCGCCAAGGCGGTTGCCGAGGAGGCGACGCTGCGCCGGGTCGGCCCGGACTTCTTCGCCGCGCATCCGCTGGACGAGTTGCGCGGCCACGACGACTGGTGGCTCGGGCAGCAGGGGCGGCTGACCCACCCGATGGTGCTCGAAGAGGGTGCGACGCACTACCGGCCGATCTCGTGGGACGATGCGCTCGCCCTGGTGGCGGATGAGCTGCGGACGCTGGACGATCCCGATGAGGCGGTCTTCTACACGTCGGGCCGCACCTCGAACGAAGCGGCGTTCCTGTATCAGCTGCTGGTGCGGGGCCTGGGCACGAACAACCTGCCCGACTGCTCCAACATGTGCCATGAGTCCTCCGGTTCGGCGCTGACCGAGACGATCGGCATCGGCAAGGGGACCGTCTCGATCGACGACATCCATGACGCCGACCTGCTCATCGTCGCCGGGCAGAACCCGGGCACGAATCACCCCCGCATGCTCGTCGCGCTCGAGAAGGCGAAGCAGCGCGGGGCGACGATCATCGCGGTGAACCCGCTGCCCGAGGCGGGACTGATGCGCTTCGAGAATCCGCAGACGGTGCGGGGCGTCGCGTTCGGCGGCACCAAGCTCGCCGACCAGTTCCTGCAGATCCGCCTCGGCGGCGACCAGGCACTGTTCCAGGCGATCGGCAAGCACCTCCTCGAGGCCGAGGAGGCCGACGGGGGCGTGCTCGACCACGAGTTCCTCGCCGCGCACACCAGCGGCTTCGATGAGTACCGTCGGGCCATGGCGGATGCCTCGTGGCGCGACCTCGTCACCGCCACGGGTCTTCCCGAGAAGTCGCTGCGGCGGGTCGCCGAGACCGTGCGCACGTCGAAGGCGACGATCGTCTGCTGGGCGATGGGACTCACCCAGCACAAGCACTCGGTGCCGACGCTGCGCGACGTGGTCAATCTGCTGCTGCTGCAGGGCAACATCGGCCGCCCGGGCGCAGGCGTCTGCCCCGTGCGCGGGCACTCCAACGTGCAGGGCGATCGCACCGTGGGCATCTACGAGAAGCCGTCGGCGGCGTTCCTCGACGCCCTCGACACGGAGTTCGCCTTCGCCGCCCCGCGGGAGCACGGCTTCGACACGGTCGGCGCGATCCGCGCGATGCGCGACGGCCGCGTGCGGTTCTTCATGAGCATGGGCGGCAACTTCGTGTCCGCGACCCCCGACACCGCGGTCGTCGAGGCCGGCATGTCGCGCGTCGGACTCACCGTGCACGTCTCCACGAAGCTCAACCGCTCCCACGTCGTCACGGGGCGTCGCGCTCTCATCCTGCCGACGCTGGGCCGCACCGACCGCGACCGCCGCGGCGGCCAGGAGCAGCGGGTCACGGTCGAGGACTCCATGGGAGCCGTCCACGCCTCCCGCGGCCGCCTGGCCCCGCCGTCGGAGGAGCTGCTCAGCGAGGTCGCGATCGTGGCCCGGCTGAGCGGCCTGGTCTTCGGGTCCGCGGGTACCGGCGCAGCCGCCGGCGGTCGGACGTCGTCCTCGTCGGCGGCGTCGTCGTCGGCGTCGTCGTCGTCGTCGCGAGATCAGGTGATGTCACGGGGGAAGGACGTTGCGGGCGCGGATCGTCCTGAGCCGGTGACATCACCTGAGCCGGTGACGGATGCCGCGGGCGACGCGACGCGGCATGACCGCGGGTACCCGGAGCGCACCGCGGCCGAGGAGTCCGACGGCACGCACTCGCCGGTCCACAGCGACCGCGAGACCGCAGACGGCCCCGATCCGGCTGATCTGCGGCATCCGTCCAACGTCCCGCACGCGGACTGGGCGGCGCTCGAGGCGGACTACGCGCTCATCCGCGCCCACATCGCGCGCGTCATCCCCGGGTTCGACGACTACGAGGAGCGCATCGGCAAGGGCGGCACGCTGCACCTGCCGAACGGACCGCGCGATGCGCGCCGCTTCGCGACGGCCGACGGGAGGGCGCGGTTCACGGTGAACCCGCTGGAGTATCCGCGGATCCCGCGCGGGCGCCTGCTGCTGCAGACGCTGCGCTCGCACGACCAGTACAACACCACGATCTACGGCAAGGACGACCGGTATCGCGGCATCCACGGCGGGCGCCGGGTCGTGCTGGTGAACGCCAAGGACATCGTCGCGCTGGGCTTCGCCGAGAACGACGTCGTCGACCTCGTGTCGGAGTGGAGGGGGCCGGACGGCACGCTCGAGGAGCGACGAGCGGAGGAGTTCCGCATCGTCGCCTATCGCACGCCTCGGGGCAACGCCGCCGCGTACTACCCGGAGACGAACGTGCTGGTGCCCCTGGACTCCGTCGCCGACGTCTCGGGAACGCCGACCTCGAAGTCGGTGGTGGTGCGGCTCGCACGTCGCACCTGAGAGTCCGGCGCGTGCCTAGGCTGGAGGCATGACCCGCGCCGCCGTCATCACCGTGTCCGATCGCTCCGCCGAGGGCGCTCGCGCCGACGCGAGCGGGCCGATCGCGGTCTCGGCGCTGCGGGAGGCGGGCTTCGACTGCGCCGATGCCGTCGTGGTGCATGACGGCGCCGACAGCGTCGAGCGCGCGCTGACCGCCGAGGTCGTCGCGGGCGTCAAGCTGATCGTGACGACGGGCGGCACGGGTGTCTCGCCGCGAGACCAGACGCCGGAGGGCACTGCACGCGTCGTGACCCGCCAGGTGCCCGGCATCGCGGAGGAGCTGCGACGACGCGGTGCGGCCGAGAAGCCCGCCGGCCTGCTGACGCGCGGGATCGCCGGTGTCGTCGACCCGCACGGCGCGCTCGTGGTCAACCTGCCCGGGTCCCCGGGCGGGGTGGCGGATGGGATGCCGGTCGTGCTGTCGGTCGCCTTACATGTGCTGGACCAGCTGGGCGGAGGGGACCACTGATGACCCTGACCACAGACGCGGTGCGCATGGCCGCCATCAGTGCCGAGCCGCTGGATCTCGACGCCCACCTGCGCGCCGTCGACGATTCCCGCATGGGCGCCGTGACGACGTTCGTCGGTCGCGTGCGCGATCATGATCCGGATGCCGCGACCGCCGTCGTCGCCCTCGAGTACTCGGCGCATCCTGACGCCGAACCGGCGCTCGCCCGCCTGGCGGCCGCGGCGATCGGGGCGACCGGAGCGCTCGTCGCCGTGTCGCACCGGGTCGGCACGCTGCACGTCGGGGACGCCGCCGTGGTGATCGCAGTGGCGTCCGCCCACCGCGCCGAGGCGTTCGCGGTGTGCCGCACGCTGATCGAGACGATCAAGACCGACCTGCCGGTCTGGAAGCGCCAGGTCGAATCCGACGGCACCGCCACCTGGCTCGGCCTCGGCGGCTGACCGCGGCGGCCGAAGGCCCCGCAGCCCGGAAGCGGGATCAGCCGCCGGCGAAGGGCGGCAGCACGTCGACCATGTCGTCGCTGCCGAGGGGCGTGTCGTCGTCGACGCGTGAGCCGCCGACGAGCACGGCGCAGCGGGGCAGGATGCCGCCCAGCCCGGGGAACTCCTCCGACACGGCGCGGCGCAGCTCACCCAGCGTCGTCTCGGTGCGGCGCTCGGAATCCAGGCCGGTCGCCTCCTGCGCGGCGGCGAAGTAGCGGACGACGGCCATCAGGCCTCGTGCTCCCAGTCGCCGGCGAGCGCGGTGATCGCGGCCACGGCGGACTCGATGTCGGCCGTGGAGCCGCCGTTGCGACCCGCCACGAGCCCGGCCACGAACGCGCTGAACGGCGCCGCCGGGCGTGCCACGCCGACCGCGACGTCGCGTGCCAGGTCGAGGATCAGCGATACCGGCACGTCTTCGGGCGCGAGGTCGAACCGCTCGCGCAGCGCGGCGGCCCAGGCGTCGAGGGCCTCGGGGGGAAGGGTGCGGGACTGCTCGCTCATGGCGACTCCTCCAGGCTGGGGTGCGCGTGATCGGCCCGCGCGCGGGCCTCGTTCAGATCCTCCCACGTGTCGACATCGCGGGTCAGGTCGTCGGGCGCCGCGACGACGGCGATCGCCAGCTCGTGGACGAGCCTGCGCATCGGCAGGTCGCGCCCTCCATCGGGGAGAGCGGATGCCGCCTGCCGCAGCGCCCGCGTGCGGTACACGCCCGTCAGCCACTGGGGGCGGCTCGATGCGTCGCCGAGGCACAGCCCCTCGGTATCGGCCGGGAGCAGAGCGAGATCGTCGACGAGCCGCCGGACGGCCGCGTCGGCGCCGGGGAGGTCGCAGGCCAGTACGAGCGTCCACTCCGGGTCGTCCTCAGCCGGCCAGGATGCGAGCGCGGTGACCACGGCGGCGGCCGGGCCGCCGAACGGCGGGTCCTCGCGCACCCATCCGACGGGGAGGCTCTCGTCGAGCACCGGTGCCACGACGGTGAGGGGCCGGGCTCCGGCATCCGTCGCCGCGGTCACCGCCGCCGACAGCAGTGTGCGCCCGCCCACCTCGAACAGCGGTTTGACGGCGCCGTCCACGCGCGTGCCGCGGCCACCGGCGAGCAGGATCCCGCCCAGGCCGGCGGGGACGACGGGTCGCCGGCCGGGCATCAGCTTTCGCCCGGGCGGTGCCAGTCGCCGCTCTTGCCGCCGGTCTTCGTGACGATGCGCACGCTCTCGATCGAGGTGCCCTTGTCGAGCCCCTTCACCATGTCGACGACGGCGAGGCCGGCCACCGAGACCGCGGTCAGGGCCTCCATCTCGACGCCCGTGCGGTCTGCGGTGCGCACCGTCGCCTCGATCGCGACGCCGCCGTCTTCGACCGCGAGGTCGACCGCAGCGCCGTGCACGCCGATGACGTGCGCGAGCGGCAGCAGCTCGGGGGTGCGCTTGGCGGCCTGGATGCCGGCGATGCGGGCGACCGCGAGCACATCGCCCTTCGGCACCGACCCGTCGCGCAGTGCGGCGACCACCTCGGGCGCGCAGCGCACGAAGGCGCGGGCTGTCGCGGAGCGCACGGTCGGCTGCTTCAGCGTGACATCGACCATGCGCGCGTTCCCGGCATCGTCGAGGTGCGTGAAGGCCGGCGGTTCGGGCGTGCTCATGAGATCAGCATGACATCGACGACATCGCCGGCCGCCACCGCGTCGACCTCGGCGGGCACGATGGCATAGGCCTCGGCACGGCCGAGTCCGCCCGCGAGGTGGGATCCGCCGCTCGTCGCCGGCACGGCACGCCAGGCCCCAGGATCGGAGCGGTCGATCGTGACGGGCAGGTACTGGCGACGCGCCGGCGGCGTGCGCCAGCCGGCGCCGGCCCGCAGCGCGATGACGGGGCGGTCGATGGCCCGGCGACCCTGCAGGCGCAGCAGCGCCGGCCGCACGAACACCTCGAACGAGACCGCCGCGCTGACCGGGTTGCCCGGCAGCCCGAACAGCAGCGTGCCGGCGGCGAGGCGGCCGAAGCCCTGCGGCTTGCCGGGCTGCATCGCCACCTTCGAGAAGACCATGGTCTCGGCGAGCGTGGTCTTGACCACCTCGTACGCTCCGGCGCTGACGCCGCCGGAGAAGATGACGACGTCCGCACGTGCCGGAGACCGCGGGTCCGTCACCTCGGCGAGCAGGGCGTCGAGGGCCCCGCTCTCGTCGGGAACGCTGGCGCGGCGCACGACCTCGGCGCCGGCTTCCGCGGCGAGGGCGGCGAGCAGGACGCTGTTGGACTCGGGGATCTGACCGCGACGGAGCGCGGATCCCGGCTCGACGAGTTCGCTCCCCGTGGAGATGACGGCGACACGCGGTCGACGTGCAACCACGACGTCGGCGACGCCGGCTGCTGCCGTCGCGGCGACCTGCAGGGGTCCGAGCAGCTCTCCGGACGGGAGCACCTCGTCACCGGCGCGCGCGTCCTCGCCGGCGCGACGGATGTGGGCGCCCACGGCGCGCGGGGCCTTCTGCACCGAGATCGCACCGAGCGAGTAGGCGAGCCCGCCGGCGGTGTCTTCGAACGGGACGATCGCGTCGGCGGCGGCCGGGACCGCCGAGCCGGTCATGATGCGCGCGGCCTCGCCGGGAGCGAGCGCCGGGTCGGCGTCGGTGCCGGCGGGCAGGTCGGCGACGACGCGGAGTGTCGCCGGCGCGACGGCCACGTCCTCGAAGCGGACGGCGAACCCGTCCATCGCCGAGTTGTCGAAGACCGGGATGTCGACCGCGGCCCGCACCGGTTCTCGCAGCGTGCGGCCGTGCGCGGCAGCGAGCGCGACCCGCTCGCTCTCCAGCGGTTCGACGGCCGCGAGCACATCGGCCAGGTGCTCCTCGACCGTGCGCAAGCCGCTCACGCGCGGACCGCCGCGCCGGCTGCGTCGCGGTTCCATGCGTCCATGCCGCCGGCGAGGACGGACGCCTCGATCCCTGCGGCGCGCAGAGCCACCGCCGCGCGCTGTGCGCGCATGCCGACCTGGCACACCACGATCACGCGGGGCGGCTCCACCCGGTGCGGCTCGGCGAGCACGTCGCCGAGCGGCAGCAGCATCGAGCCGGGGATGACGCCGCGCGCGGTCTCGAACGGCTCGCGCACGTCCAGCAGCACGGCCCCCGCCCGCTGCGCGGCGAGCGCCTCGGCCGGAGTCAGCTGCGGGATGGGTGCGGGGCGGGTGGGCTCAGGAGCGGCCTGCAAGCCGGCGCTCGCCCGCGAGACGCCCGCCGGGACGTCTTCGGGCACGGCAGGCTCGCGCTCGACACCGCCGCCGTGGGAAGGGACGTCCGCGGGGCGCAGCGGCACCTCGTCGGTCCGGGCGCGGAGGGCGTCGATCACCAGCACGCGTCCGAGCAGCGGGTCGCCGACCCCCGTGATGAGCTTGATGGCCTCGGTGGCCAGGAGTGCGCCGACCTGCAGGCAGAGGGCGCCGAGCACGCCAACCTGTGCGCAGGTGGGGGCCTCGCGTCCGGCATCCGGCGGGTAGAGATCGGCGAGGCGGACGGGCACCGCGCCGTCCGGCGGCGCGGACCAGAAGACCGTCGCCTGCGCGTGGAACTCCTGCACGACGCCCCACACGAGCGGAACGCCGAGGTCCTCGCACGCGGCGGCCACCGCCTCGCGGGTCTCGAACGTGTCGGTGCCGTCGATGACGACGTGCGCTCCGGCGAGGAGGTCGCGGGCATTGGCCGGCGTGAGCACGGCCTGCACCGGCCGCACCAGGGTCGTGGGCGAGAGGTCGGCGGCGATGCGGACGGCGGAGTCGACCTTGGCCGCACCGACATCGCCCACACGGTGCATCACCTGCCGTTGCAGATTGGATGCCTCGACCAGGTCGTCGTCGATCAGCGTGAGCGTGCCGACTCCGGCGGCCGCCAGCGCCAGCACGGCGGGGGAGCCGAGGCCGCCCGCACCGACGACCGCGACGTGCGCGGC